>NZ_JCAFTG010000006.1:0-275596 GCF_059370035.1 Stenotrophomonas sp. YJH_SMC_37 | reverse complement strand
CAACATCCTGGCCAGAAAGCTGGCCAGGATCGCTTGGGGCGTCTTCAAGAGCGGCCGGGACTTTGACCCGGCCATGCTGAAAGTGGGTCAAGCCTGCTTCCAGCAGGCTTGACCACGAACATAGGATCTCGGCTCTACAGAGGCGTGGCCTACAGCGCGCTCTGCGGGCGCACCTTCAGCACCGCATTCTCGGTGGCGCAGTCGCGGCTGGAGTGCAGGCCGGCCTTGCGCGCCGCTTCGATCTCCTTGCGTGCGGCCAGCAGGTCCTTGTTGAAGGCCGCGTTGTCGTGCAGGCGGGCCACGGCGGCCGCGCCCATGAAGCGGCCTTCGAGGATGTCGCTCTGCCAATGCACGTTGCACACCAGGCGGCTCTCGCCGTAGTTGCGGCCGCGGGCCTGGATGGCATCGGCGCGGTCCGGCGCGATCTCCGACAGGATCAGTGCCCAGGCCCAGCCGATCGAGGTGTGGCCGGACGGGTACGAGCCGTTCTTGCGCAGGCCGTCTTCGTCCTTCGGCGAGCAGGTCGGTTCACCGTTGACCATGAACGGACGCGGGCGCTGGTAGTGGTTCTTGGCCGCCTTGGTCGCCGCACTGGCGTCGATCCGGCTGCGCTCCAGCAGGCGATACAGCGCCGGGGTCTTCACCGCATCGACGTCGATGTCGGCGGCGCAGGAGAAGTGGTTGGCGCCTTCGGGGAAACCGAGTTCCGCATCGACGCCGGCCTGGGCGAAGCGCGGGCTGCCACGCAGCGCGCGGGCCTCACGGCTGACCTGCTCGTCCAGGGCGAACGCGGCCGAACCGGCCACCGGTGGTGCCGGTACCAGGTCGAGGCTGGCCGGAACCGCGCTCTTGTCCAGATAACCCACCGCCTTGGTGGTGATGTTGGCTTCGACGGCGGTCGGCTTGGCGGCGGTGGCGGCACAACCGGCCAGGGCAGCGGCCACGGCAAGGCCGAGCAGCGGGCGGGCAGGGTGGGAGATCAGCGACATGGACGGGCTCCGGAGAAAGAACATCGCGTCATGATCGCAGTCCCAGTGCGGCACCGCAGTGGCCATCGGTCATACGGCCAGAACCGGCATGGTCATCGAAACAAGATGAAAAACGTCATCAAGTGACGCCAGTCTCCTGAATCCGGGCGCAGCGCACGGACTTTCACGCGCCCGCGCCGTGAGCATCGGCACATCGGCAGGCACCAGAGGCCGTCCAGTTCCAGCCGGGTCGGGGGGATCCGAAGACAGAGGGAGAGACGCGATGCGCAGCACCGCAACAGGAAGTACCGTCCTGGCCCTGCTCCTGGGGCTTGCAACAGCGCCGGCGCAGGCCGCCGACGTGGTCGGCGTGGCCTTCGTGCATGGCACCGGCGCGCAGACCAACGCCACCCAGGACTACTGGCAGCCGACCATCATCGACACCGTGCGCCAGGGCCTGCCCAACAGCAGCAATTACGTGGTCATCAACTGCGATTTCACCCAGTACATGTGGAAACCGGAAGCGGCCGGCTGCCTGGCCAACCAGCTGACCCGTTTCATCGACAGCCGTGGTATCACCCAGCTGGTGGTGATCACCCACTCCAACGGCGGCAACGTGGTGCGCTGGATCCTGTCCAACCCGACCTACGACAGCCGCTATCCGAAGATCATCCGCACGGTGCGCAAGGTCAACGCGCTGGCACCGTCCTCGGCCGGCACGCCGCTGGCCGATGCGGTGCTCAACGGCAATACCTTCGAAACCTCGCTGGGCTGGCTGCTGGGCTACAAGAACGACGCGGTGCGCCAGCAGCAGGTGGCGAGCATGGCTACCTACAACGCGCAGAACCTGTACGGCACCGCAGGCCGTCCCGCCCTGCCCAAGCCGTTCCGTGCGGTGGTCGGCAGCGACGTGGAATCGGCGGTATGGGACAGCAACAGCTACTGCGGTGGCTACGCCGCCAATGTCGGCCTGGAGTTCACCCAGAACTGGCTGTCCTCCTGCTCCGATGGCTTCCTGGAGTGCAGCAGCCAGAAGGCCGCCGGCACCACCTGGTTCACCGACACGCAGCGCACCCAGGGGGCAGAGCCGCTCAGCCACAACCAGAGCCGCCGCGAGTGCTTCGGCCTCGGCACCCTGCTGCGCAACGACCTGACCCAGTGAGGGAGACGACCATGACGATTCATTCCACCCTGCTGGCCAGTGCGGTGCTGGCAGTCCTGTCCCTTTCCGCCGCGCAGGCCGCGCAGCCTCTGCAGGCGGCCCGCGTGGGCGACCAGGTGCCTGCGGCGCTGGTTGCCGCGCCATTGCCGGCCGATGACAGCGAACGTGCACCGCTGTCCTTCGCCTGGGCGTTGGACCCGGCACAACCGCTGCAGGCGGCCACGCCGTATGCCTCGGTCAGCCGCAGCTACTGGCAGCAGGTCGATGGCTCGCAGCTGCAACGCGGCCTGGACCTGCCGCTGACGGCGCCCGATGCGGTGATCCAGCTGAGCCCGGCCGCAGGTGCCCGCGCGCTGCCTGCCAACACCCTGCAGATGCGCGACCCGGCTGGCCGCAGCAGCGTGGCCCGCAGTGTCGATGCGCGCGCGCTGCAGGATGCCGGCATGCCGGTGAGTGATGGCAGCAGCATGCTGCGCACCGGCGCGACCAGTTCGGCCGGTGCGTACACGCTGCAGAGCACGCAGGCGCAGGGCCGCTATGTGGTGCAGGTGCTTGAGCCGAACAGCCCGCTGCGGCTGGAAGTGCAGGCCAACCAGGCGCAGGTGCTGGCCGGTGGCAACGTGCAGCTGCAGGCACGCCTGCTGGAAGACGGCGCCACCACCGCGCAGCTGGCCTCGCGCCGTGGCGGCCTGGGCGGTGAAGCCCTGCTGGTCGCACCGGATGGCCGCAGCTGGCCGCAGCGCCTGCTGCGCACCACCGATGGTGCCCTGCGTGCACAGGTGCGGATTCCGGCTGATGTCGGCAGCGTGCAGGGGCTGTGGGAACTGCAGGTGTTCGCCCAGGCCGATGGCGTGCTGCGCGACGGCAAGGTGGCTTTCGCGGTGGCACGGCCCACTGCTCGCTTCAGTGGCCAGGCGGCACCCGACCCGGCCAGCCGCCAGGTCGCGCTGCCGCTGCAGGTGGCCGCCGCCGGTCGCTACGAGGCGCGTGGCACGTTGTATGCCACCGGCCGCGATGGCCAGCTGAAGCCGGTGGCGCAGGCGCATGCGGCCGCGTGGTTCGATGGACCGGGGCGTGGCCAGCTGGTGCTGCCATTCGACCAGGCCGCGTTGCCGGCTGGCTTCGGCGCACCCTACGAACTGCGCGACCTGCAGCTGCAGGACCAGAGCCGGATGGCACCGATCGAGTCGCGCGCGCTGGCGTTGAAGTTCTGAGCAAGGGTGCAGCGGGCGGGGTTCCGGCCCGCTGTACCGTTTTCTGTAGAGCCGAGCCTATGCTCGGCTGCCGTTCCCCGCGGCCAGAAGCAGCCGAGCATAGGCTCGGCTCTACAGTGGCATGTCGATTATCCCGCGTACGCGGTCAGCCGGCCTTCCTGCTCGCATACCGTGATCGCGCCACCGAACACCGCCGACAGCGGTTCGTTGCGCAGCAGCTCGGCGCGGGTACCGTCAGCCAGTACGCGGCCGTCACGCAGCAGCACCACGCGTTCGATCTCGGGAATGATCTCTTCGATGTGGTGGGTCACCAGCACCAGGGTGATGCCCTGCTGGGCCAGCACGCGCATGGTCGCCACCAGCTGCTCGCGGGCGACCAGGTCCAGCCCGGTGGAGGGTTCGTCCAGCAGCAGCGCCTGCGGCCGGTTGACCAGCGCGCGCGCGATCAGCACGCGGCGGGTTTCGCCGGCCGACAGCTCGGCGTAGGCACGTTCACGCAGGGACAGCGCGCCGGTCATCGCCAGTGTCTCGCCGACACGTGCGCGCATGTCGGCGGTCACCTCGCGGAAGCCGGGCACCACGTAGCTGGCGAAGAAGCCGGACAGCACCGCCTGTTCCACGGTCAGCCCCGGCATGTCGGCCAGGTTGCTGCTGAGGTCGCCGGTGACGATGCCCAGCTGCGAGCGCAGCCGGTCCACCTGCCAGCGGTTCTGGCCCAGCACCCTCACCGCGACGGAGCCGTCGACCTGCGCCAGCGGGTACAGCTCGCGGGTGATCAGCTTGATGAAGGTCGATTTGCCACAGCCGTTGGGGCCGAGCAGGGCGGTGTGCTGGCCCTGCGCGATGCGCAGGCTGAGCCCATGAAGCACCTTCACCTGGCCACGCACCACGGTGGCGCGGTCCAGTTCGATCAAGGGGGGCAGCTCCGCGACGGGCGGGGCGGCGGAAATGCGGCTGGCGCGTGGATCAAGGCTCGACAACTCAGGTCCCCAACTGTGAACGGTGCCACGGATGGCGATGCCAAGCACCGCCGCAGGGATGCAGTTTGCAACGCAAGCGCCCATCATGTCTGCCATCCCCGCGTGGATCCGGAGAGCTGCCATGCCTGATGCCCTGATGTCCCTGTTGACCGGTGGTGTTCTCGGCCTGGGGTGGTGGGCCATGCTGGCCGTGCTGCTGGTCTTCACCCAGATCACCATCTTCTCGGTGACCCTGTACCTGCATCGCAGCCAGGCCCATCGCGGGGTCGACTTCCACCCGGCGCTGGCCCACCTGTTCCGCTTCTGGCTGTGGTTGACCACCTCGATGATCACCCGGGAATGGGTGGCCATCCACCGCAAGCACCACGCCAAGGTCGAGACCGAGGACGATCCGCACAGCCCGGTCACCCGCGGCATCGGCAGGGTGTTCTGGCACGGCGTGGAGCTGTATCGGGAAGCGCGTGGTATGCGCGCGGACATTGAGCAGTACGGGCGCGGCACCCCGGACGATGCGATCGAGCGCCACCTGTACACCCCGCACGCCACGCTGGGCCCGGTGCTGCTGCTGGCAATCAACAGCGTGCTGTTCGGCCTGCCCGGCGTGGCCCTGTGGGCGATCCAGATGGCGTGGATCCCGTTCTGGGCAGCCGGCGTGGTCAATGGCCTGGGCCACTGGTGGGGCTACCGCAACTACGAGTCCGCCGATACCTCCACGAACCTGACGCCGTGGGGGTTCTGGATCGGTGGCGAGGAGCTGCACAACAACCACCATGCCTTCCCCAGCTCGGCGCGCTTTGCGATGCGGCGCTGGGAATTCGACATCGGCTGGAGTGCGATCCGCCTGCTGGAGGCGCTGCGCCTGGCCAAGGTGCTGCGGGTGGCACCGGCCATGGACGTACGCCCGAACATCGCCGTGCCCGATGCCGAGACCCTTAAGGCGCTGCTGTCGCACCGCTTCCAGGCGATGACCGACTACCAGCGCAACGTGTTCATGCCGGCCCTGCGCGAGGAAGCGGCACAGGCCGGGGCCAAGCTGCGCCGCCTGCTGCCGCGCCGGCTGCGCCGTGGCCTGGTCAACGACGGTCGCTGGTTGAAGCCGGACAGTCGTGCCCAGCTCAGCGCATGGGTGGCACAGCGCCCGCGCATCCGCACCCTGGTCGAGTACCGGGGGCGCCTGGCCGCGCTGCTGGAAGCGCGCGGCCACGATGCGGCCGAGCGCCTGCATCAGCTGCAGGCCTGGTGCCACGAGGCCGAGGAAAGTGGCATTGCCGCGCTGCAGGCCTACGCCGCGCGATTGAAGGGCTACAGCCTGGTGGGCGCGTGAGGGCAAGGTACCGACTACTGCTGGCGGCGCTGCTGCCGGGTGCGGCGCTGGCCCAGGTCACCGATACCGCCAGCTATCTGCAGCGGATGGACAGCGATGGCGACGGCCGGGTGAGTGAATCCGAGTACGTGCAGTGGATGCTGTATGCCTTCGACCGCATGGACCGCAACGGTGATGGTGTGCTGACGGCCGAGGAGCTGCCCGGTGGCAAGGGCAGGGCGATCAGCCGCGAGCAGCAGCGGCAGGTGATCGTGCAGCGCTTCCACAAGCAGGATGCCAACGGTGATGGCTTCCTCGACGCCCGTGAGCTGTCCGCGCCGCCGCGTTGAGCGGGCGTAGAATCACCCCATGCCCGAACTGCCCGAAGTAGAAACCACCCGCCGCGGCCTGGCGCCGCACCTGCAGGGTCGTCGCGTGCATGGCGTGATCCTGCGCCGCGCCGACCTGCGCTGGCCGATTCCGCCGGAAGTGGCCGAGCTGCTGCCGGGCCAGCGCATCGAGGAGATCCGTCGCCGCGCCAAGTACCTGCTGCTGGACACCGCCGTCGGCAGCGCGGTGCTGCACCTGGGCATGTCCGGCAGCCTGCGCGTGCTGCCTGGCGATACCCCGCTGCGCGCCCACGACCACGTCGACATCAGCCTGGACAACGGCCGCCTGCTGCGCTTCAACGACCCGCGCCGCTTCGGCAGCCTGCTCTGGCAGCCGGCCGGCGAAGTCCACCCGCTGCTGCAGGGGCTGGGCCCGGAACCGCTGGACGACGTGTTTGACGGCGACTACCTGTTCGCCCGCAGCCGGGGCCGCAGTGCGCCGGTGAAGACCTTCCTGATGGACCAGGCGGTGGTGGTGGGCGTCGGCAACATCTATGCCGCCGAGAGCCTGTTCAAGGCCGGCATCAGCCCGCTGCGCGAGGCGGGCAAGATCTCGCGCGAACGCTACCAGCGGCTGGCCGGGGCGGTGAAGGAAATCCTCGGCTATGCGATCACCCGGGGCGGCACCACGCTGCGCGATTTCATCAGCCCTGACGGCGCACCGGGCTACTTCGAGCAGGAACTGCTGGTGTACGGCCGCGACGGCCTGCCATGCCCGAACTGTGGCCGCGCGCTGAAGCACGCCACCATCGGCCAGCGCGCCAGCGTCTGGTGCAACCACTGCCAGCGCTGAGCCGGGCGGCCAGCGGCAGCTGAACGGGCAGGAGACGTCTCCGCTGCCCGTTAACGTTTGTCTGCCTATCATGGCCGACCTTCCCTTCGTGCCTGACGCGCCTGCATGCAACGACGCGACTTCATCCGCAATGCCTCCCTCGCCCTGGCAGCATTCGGCCTGCCGTCCCTGCCCGCGTGCGCGGCCAGCAGGAGCGGCCAGATGGGCCTGCGCCGCCTCGGCCAGCCGCAGCCGTTCGACTTCGCTACCCTCAAGGGCCAGGCGCGCGCGCTGGCACAGGCGCCCTACAAGAGCCACAAGCGGGTGCTGCCGGGCCGCCTGGAAGGCTTGGACTGGGACCAGTACCAGTCGATCGGTTACCGCCAGGACCATGCGCTGTGGGCTGACCAGCCAGGCAAGTTCCAGGCCAAGTTCTTCCATCTGGGCCTGTACTTCCATTCGCCGGTGCGCATGTTCGACGTGGTCGACGGCAAGGCGCAGGAGCTGGCCTATGACGGCGCGGCATTCAACTACGGCAAGAGCGGCATCAAGGACGGCGAGCTGCCGGCCGACCTGGGGTTCGCCGGTTTCCGCTTGAACACCCGCAAGGACACCGACCGCGATTTCGCCGCCTTCCTCGGCGCCAGTTACTTCCGCGCGGTCGGCAAGGAGGGTCAGTACGGCCAGTCCGCGCGTGGCCTGGCGATCGATACCGGCATGGGCAAGCCGGAGGAATTCCCGGATTTCATCGCCTACTACCTGGAACAGCCGTCGGCTGATTCGGACACGATCGTGGTCTACGGCCTGCTGGATTCGCCCAGCGTGGCCGGTGCCTATCGCTTCGCGATCACCAACGGTGACGTGCTGCTGATGGACATCGACAGCGCGCTGTACCCGCGCAAGGCGATCGAGCGGTTGGGCATCGCGCCGTGCACCAGCATGTACCAGGTGGGCGAGAACGACCGCCGCATGGGCTGGGACTGGCGCCCGGAGATCCACGATACCGACGGCCTGTCGCTGTGGACCGGTGCCGGCGAATGGATCTGGCGCCCGCTGCTGAACCCGCGCAACCTGCGCTTCAACATGTTCGTGGACCGCAACCCGCGCGGCTTCGGCCTGCTGCAGCGCGACCGCAACTTCGACCACTATCAGGATGACGGCGTGTTCTACGAGAAGCGGCCGTGCCTGTGGGTGGAGCCGAAGGGCGAATGGGGCGAGGGCTCGGTGCAGCTGGTGGAGATCCCCACCGTGGACGAGACCTTCGACAACATCGTGGCGTTCTGGAATCCCAAGGAAAAGCCGCAGCCGGGCCAGGAGCTGCTGGTCGGTTACCGCCTGTACTGGGGCGCCGAGCCGCCGGCACGGCCGCCGATGGCGCACTGCGTGGCCAGCCGCACCGGCCTGGGCGGTGTGGTCGGCAAGAAGCGCGAGTACTTCAGCTGGCGCTTCGCGGTGGACTTCGAAGGTGGCGAACTGGCCAGGCTGATCGACAAGGGCGAGGTCGAGGCGGTGGTGGAAGCCAGCCGGGGCCGGGTCGAGATCGTGTCGGCGCGGCCGCTGCGCGAGATCAACGGCTACCGCGCGATGTTCGACCTGGTGCCGCCGGAAGGCAGTACCGAGCAGATCGACATCCGCCTGTTCCTGCGCAGTGGTGGCAAGACCCTCACGGAGACCTGGCTGTACCAGTACACCCCGCCGCCGGCCGGAGCGCCGGAGCGCACGCTGTACTAAGAGGGGGTTGGGTTTGCAGGGCTTGCAGCCCTGCACCTGCAGAGGCCAGAGCCGAAGCAACGGCAGAAGCTGGTTTCCTGTGGGGAGGCGCGGTGGGTCCGGTTGAGGGGGACGGCGTAAATACGTCCATGTAGCCTCGGTCGCGCCATCCATGGCGCTCACGCCCCCTCAACCGGACCCACCCCGCCTTCGACAGATCGCCGCGATCTGTCGGAGCACGGGGTCGGATCCCGTTGCTGCGCAACGGGCTCTGACCCCAGATGAATTTCGATATCTGACAGATGTGCCGACCAACGGTCGGCACCCACCAACAGCCGCGTGAAATTGTCAGAGGTGGGGCGGTGTGGGTGGGCAGGACCGTTGGAGCAATGGATGGCGCCATCGAGCCCCCAGGGACGGGTTTACGGCGTGTCCTGCCCACCCACACCGTCCCGCCATCCCGCGGAATGCCGCTTTGGCTTTGGCCGTTGCCGTTGCGTTGAGCAGGTGCAGGGCTGCAAGCCCTGCAAAAGAACACCCCTTACAGCGGCAGCGGGGCCTGCGCCGGATCGATACGCCCTTCACCGCGGGTGATCTTCTTGAACTCGGCGCGGCTGACCGACACGTAGCGGTCGTTGCCGCCGATCTCCACCTGCGGGCCGTCCTGTACTGCGTGGCCATGCTCATCCACGCGTACCGTCATCGTTGCCTTCTTGCCGCTGTGGCAGATGGTCTTGATCTCCTGCATCTCGTCGGCCCAGGCCAGCAGGTACTGGCTGCCCTCGAACAGTTCGCCGCGGAAGTCGGTGCGCAGCCCGTAGCACAGCACCGGAATGCGCAGCTGGTCGACCACCTCGCTGAGCTGCCAGACCTGGGCGCGGGTGAGGAACTGGGCTTCGTCCACCAGCACGCAGCCCATCGGACCGTTCGCCGCCAGGTCCTGCTCTACCCAGCGCTGCAGGTCGGTATCACGGTCGAAGGCCATGCCCTCGGCGCGCAGGCCGATCCGCGAGGCAACCACGCCGGCGCCGGCACGATCGTCCAGGCGCGGGGTCAGGATCGCCACCCGCATGCCGCGCTCGCGGTAGTTGTGGGCGCTCTGCAGCAGGGTGGTGGTCTTGCCGGCGTTCATCGCCGAATAGTAGAAGTAGAGCTTGGCCATCGACGGATTGTACGCCGCGGCCCCGCTTCGCCGAAGCCATTCAGCAACCCCGCCGGCAGGCCGCTGTGGTCGTCACCCCGCCCCGCTACAATCCCCATCCCATGCACGGTCTCAATCCCCCCCAAGCCGCCGCCGTCCTGCACATCGAAGGTCCGCTGCTGGTGCTCGCCGGCGCGGGCAGCGGCAAGACGCGCGTGATCGTGGAAAAGATCGCCCACCTGATCAGCTGTGGCCGCTACCCGGCACGCCGCATCGCGGCGATCACCTTCACCAACAAGTCGGCCAAGGAAATGCGCGAGCGTGTGGCCAAGCGCCTGCGCGAGCAGGATGCCGACGAGGTGACGATCTGCACCTTCCATGCGCTGGGCCTGAAGTTCCTGCAGATCGAGCACGCGGCGGTGGGCCTGAAGCGTGGATTCTCGATCTTCGACGCCGACGATGCCGCTGCGCAGATCAAGGACCTGATGCACGGGGCCAAGCCCGACGACATCGAGGACATGAAGAACCTGGTGTCGCGCGCGAAGAACGCCGGCCTGTCGCCCGAACAGGCGATGGCCGCCGCACGCAGCAACCGCGAGAAGGAAGCGGCCAGCGTCTACGAGCGATACCAGCTGAGGCTGACCGCGTTCAATGCGGTGGACTTCGATGACCTGATCCGTCTGCCGGTGCAGATCCTGGAAGAGAATCCGGACATCGCCCTGGCCTGGCGCGAGCGCATCGGCTACCTGCTGGTGGACGAATGCCAGGACACCAACGACGCGCAGTACCGCCTGCTCAAGCAGCTGGCCGGTGAGAAGGGCAACTTCACCTGCGTCGGCGACGATGACCAGTCGATCTACGCCTGGCGTGGCGCCAATCCCGAAAACCTGCAGCAGATGGGGCGCGATTACCCCATGCTGGAAATCATCAAGCTGGAGCAGAACTACCGCTGCTCCAACCGCGTGCTGCGCGCCGCCAACGCGCTGATCGCCAACAATCCGCATGAGCACCTGAAGAAGCTGTGGAGCGACCAGGCCGACGGCGAACGCATCCGTGTTTGGGAATGCCGCAACAGCGAACATGAAGCGGAGAAGGTCGCCGCCGAGATCGCCTTCGTGGCGCAATCGCGCAACGTGCCGTGGAGTGACTTCTGCATCCTGTTCCGTGGCAACTTCCAGTCGCGCCCGCTGGAAAAGGCGATGCAGCTGCTGCGCATTCCCTATCACCTGACCGGCGGCACCATGTTCCTGGAACGCCAGGAAGTGAAGGACACGCTGGCCTGGCTGCGCCTGCTGGTGAACCCGGATGACGACACCGCGTTCATGCGTGCGGTGCAGTCGCCCAAGCGCGACGTCGGTGCCGGCACGCTGGCCAAGCTGGCCGAGCTGGCCCAGGAAAAGGACATGCCGATGGCGCATGTGGCCGAAACCATCGGTGCCCTGCAGCAGCTCCCACCGCGCGCGGCCAACAGCCTGGCGCGCTTCACCGACATCCTGCGCGACCTGCGTGCACAGATGCGCCAAGTGACGTCCGGCGACATGATCCGCAAGGTGGCCAAGGAATCGGGGTTGCTGAGCGAGCTGCGCCAGCAGGCCAAGGAAGAGGCCAGCTACCAGCGCCGCGCCAACAACATCGAGGAACTGGCGCAGTGGTTCGAGGGCGGCCCGCGCGGTGCAACCGCCGCCGACCTGGCCGGCCAGCTGGCGCTGCTGTCGCGCAGCGACAAGGACGAGGGCGGCAACCAGGTGCGCATGATGACCCTGCACGCTTCCAAGGGCCTGGAATTCCCGTACGTGTTCATCGTCGGCTGCGAAGACGGCGTGCTGCCGCACCAGGTCAGCCTGGACGAGGGCAACCTGCAGGAAGAACGGCGCCTGCTGTACGTGGGCATCACCCGCGCCAAGATCCAGCTGTGGATGAGCTACAGCAAGCTGACGCGCAAGTTCGGCGAGCATGTGCGGCTGAAGCCGAGCCGGTTCTTCGAGGAGATTCCGGCCGAGGAGATCCAGCGCGATGGCGCGGACCCGGTGGCCGATGCGGCGCGGAAGAAGGAGCGCGCGACGGCGGGGTTGGCCGCGATCGAGGCGCTGTTCGATTGAGGATCGAAAAGCCACTAAAGTGGTATTCCAATCCGTCCGATTGACGCTTCTGGCCTTGAGCCTGCATCGGGTTAAGGCCTAGTGTGAGCGCACCCGGAGTGCGCGCCGTGTCTTTCATCGTGTCCAACGATATCCCTGCTGTTCTCACCCGTACCTTCCTCGGGCTGGGCCTGGTCCTGCTTGTTTCAGCGCTTCTGGCCTACGTTGGGGCCAGGCGCTTCCTCGATGCGGCGGTCATTGCCGATGGCAGGATCACCCATGTGGATGCCGTCAGCGTTGATCGCGGTGGTTCGCGCACTTCAGGGGTGAAGTTCCTGTACTGGGTGGACTTCACTACCAGCAGCGGGCAAGTGATGCGGTTCTTCGCAGGTCGTACCCGCCATCGTGCCTACATGACGGGCGATCATGTAGATGTGCTGTACCTGCCGGACCGCCCGGACAAGGCCCTGGTGCGTTCGCTCTCATCACCCTGGGGCCTGAGCGTCATACTGGGAGTGACCGGCGGCCCATTCTTGCTGGGGGTGGGACTTCTGCACCTGCCGCAGGCGGCGAGGGCATGGCGGCGCAGGCAGCTCCTTCGCCACGGGACACGGGTGCAAGCCAAGGTCCGGGCGATCAAGCGCGATCGCGGAGTATTCTCGGGGGGAAGGCATCCGTTCGTCATCGTCTGCGCCTGGCGCGATCCTGAAACCACTCGATGGCATGTCTTCCACAGTGCGTATCTCTGGGCCGATCCCCGTGCACAGGTGAGTGGACGTGAACTGGATGTCCATGTCATGCCGGGCAATCCGCGCTACTACCATGTCGATATTTCCTTCATTCGATCAGCGCCGGCACCTGCACGCTGATCGATCAACCCGGCCAGCACCATGCCCACCCTCCTCAGATGTTTTTTGCTGTTTTCTTTGCCGTGGGCCTGCTGATCCTTCTGGCCGCCGCCTGGCTGTTCGTGGACGTCCAGCGTTTCGCGCGCAAGGCCGTTTCCGTAACCGGAACGGTGGTGGCCGTCCAGGCAGAGGATGCCCGGTCGGAAATGGAGGGGATGCCCGCACGTGACATCACCCTGCATCGCCCGGTGGTGAGGTTCCAGACCGCACAGGGGCAGATGATTCAGTTCACTGCGTCCTTTGCTACCGGGGCACCACTGTACGTGGTCGGCGAACAGGTACAGGTGTTATATCCCGGCGGCATGCCTTCCAAGGCTCGTATCCAGCACCCGGGATTGCGCTGGGGCGCACCGCTGCTGTTGGCGCTGATGGGCATGGGGTTCTGCCTGATCGCCGCATGCGTCCATCGCCTGTGCGTGTGCTACTGGCCGATCCTGTTCGGCCAGCGTGACGGGGCATGTGGCTAGGCTGGGCATCGTAGTGGCCCACTTGGCCTGAGCGTGCTGCACGGCGGGCGCTGGCGTTGCAAAATCGAGGTATTCCTTCCGGAGTCCACCCATGCATCCCATCGAAAGCGAACGCCTGCGGCTGCGCCGCCTGGAACCAGACCGGGATGCTGCGCCGATGCTGGCATTGCTCAATGATCCAGGCTTCGTGCGCTTCATCGGCGACCGCAACGTGCGCAGCGAGGCGCAGGCGCGGGAGTACATCGCGCTGCGGGTGCTGCACAGTTATGCGTTGAATGGCTTCGGCATGTATGCCATCGAGCGGCTGTCCGATGGTGCCTGGGTGGGTAATGCCGGGCTGGTGCGGCGGGATGGCCTGCCGGGGCCGGATATCGGCTATGCGGTGCTTTCGCAATTCGCCGGGCAGGGCTATGCCGGTGAGGCGGCGCGGGCGGTGTTCGCGCATGCACGCGGAGCGCTGGGCCTGCACGATCTGTATGGCATCACCGATCTGGACAACGTGGTGTCCGGGAAGATCCTGCAGGGCCTGGGTATGCAGACGCGCGGGGTGATCCAGTTGCCGGGCGTGGACAGCCCGAGCCGGTTGTATGCAACGCCCGGTGCGGCGCAGGTCTGACCCTTGATGTTGGTAGGTGCCGGCCGCTGGCCGGCACAGTAGCGGCTGATGGTAGGTGCCGACCGTTGGTCGGCACTATTCAGATGCAGTGCCGACCAACGGTCGGCACCCACCCCCTCAACCGCGCAGTTCGGCCAGCTGCGCCTGCAGCTCGGCCACGGCCGCTTCAAGCTGGGCCACGCGCTCGGCCAGGCCCGGGTCGGCTGCATCGCTGATGCCACCGCCGCTGCTGGCGTACCTGGCCGCCAGCGCCGCACCGTCCACTTCACCGCACAGCAGGTGCATGTAGCGGTCTTCGCGCTGGCCGCTGGCACGCGGCAGCACCACCAGCAGCGCGCGCTGCTGCAGGCGCTCGATGGCGTGGCGGGCTTCGTCGGTGTCGGCGAAGCGGTGCAGGCGCTCGCTGCGCGTGATCAGTTCGCCCAGGGTCTGCGGCCCACGCAGCAGCAGCAGCGCCAGCAGCACGGTCTGCTGCCGGGTCAGGTCCAGCGCGGCCTGCAGGCGGTGCTCGTAGCGGTCCGCGCGCGAGGAGAAGTGCTGGCGGGCCAGGCCCAACGCCTCCAGCTGGCGCAGCGCGTGCTGCACGCTGCCGGCGTCGATGTTCATCACCGGCTCGCGCGCGGTCTTCTGGTTGGCGGCCGATTGGGCGGCGTTGACCGTCAGTGGATAGGTGTCCGGCGTGGTCGCCTCCTTTTCCACCAGGCAGCCCAGCAGGCGGGCCTGCACGGCGTCGAGCAGGGGGACGTCGGGGGTCTGGACGGAATCGGTCATGGCGGCCTCCGGAAGGGCAACGGGTCAACCGCCAAGCATAGCCGTCCCGGCGCCGCCTTTGCCGGTAAAATGCGCCGGTATATCTGATTGCCGGTGAATCCATGCGTCGTCCCGTTTCCCTGTCCCTGACCCTGCTCGCCACTGCGGCGCTGGGCCTGTCCGCCTGCAAGCGCGTGGATGCGCCTGCCGCTGAAGCCGCCGCACCGGAGGCCCCGGCCGCCGCTGCCAAAGCCGACGGCGCGCTCGATGCCACTGCCAATGACAACCTCAATGCAGTGCTGTGGATGCAGCGTGCGCAGGAGTACAAGGCGATCACCGAGCAGACCTACCGCGCCGCCGCCGACCACCTGGACGCCGCGCTGAAGGAAGCCCACTGGGATGCGCTGGTGCCGGAAGAACGCGGCAACGAGGCCAAGGGCCTGAAGCCGGCCGTGGTGCTGGACGTGGATGAGACCGTGCTGGACAACTCGCCCTACCAGGCGCGCCTGGTGCGCGACGGTAAGGAATACGACGAGCTGAGCTGGGACCAGTGGGTGGCCGAGAAGAAGGCCAAGGCCATTCCGGGCGTGGTGGATTTCGCCAAGGCTGCCAACGCCAAGGGCGTGACCCTGCTGTACATCTCCAACCGCGCCGTGCACCTGAAGGACGCGACCCTGGCCAACCTGCGCGAGCAGGGCCTGCCGGTGGCCGATGACAGCGTGTTCCTGGGCCTGGGCACCGTGGTCGAAGGGTGCGAGCAGGCCGGTAGCGAGAAGAACTGCCGCCGCCGCCTGGCCGGGCAGAAGTACCGCGTGCTGATGCAGTTCGGCGACCAGCTGGGCGATTTCGTGGAAGTGACCGCCAACACCAACGAAGGCCGTGACGCACTGCTGCAGCAGTACCACGACTGGTTCGGCGAGCGCTGGTGGATGCTGCCCAACCCGACCTACGGTGGCTTCGAGCCGGCGCAGTTCAACAACGATTACAGCCAGTCGCGCCAGGCCCGCCACGACGCCAAGCGCGCTGCCCTGGACTACGCACCATGAGCCGCGCGCCACTGCCGCTGCGCGACGACGAGCGCCTGATCTTCGCGCTGGACGTGCCTGATCGCGCGCAGGCGCTGGAGTGGGTCGACCGCCTCGGCGACAGCGTGGCGTTCTACAAGATCGGCATGGAACTGCTGGCGTCGGGCGAGTACTTCCAGGTGCTGGACGAGCTGGCCCGCCGCGACAAGCGCGTGTTCGTCGACCTGAAGTTCTTCGATATCCCGGCCACCGCCGCGGCGGTGATCAAGCGCCTTTCGCAGTGGCCGGTCAGCTACGCCACCATCCACGGCTGGCACCCGGCGATGATGGAAGCCTGCGCCGCCGCCAACAGCAGCGACATGCGCCTGCTGGCGGTGACCGTGCTGACCTCGATGGGCCGCCCGGACCTGGCGCAGATGGGCATCGACCGTGAACCGGTGGAGGTGGTGGTCGAACGCGCGCTGGCCGCGCAGGCGGCCGGCATCGATGGCGTGATCGCCTCGGGCCAGGAGGCCGGCCCGATTCGCGCCGCGACCGGCGCCGGGTTCTCGATCGTCTGCCCGGGCATCCGCCCCGGTGGCCCGGTCGGCGATGACCAGAAGCGTACCGTTGGCGTGGCCCAGGCGTTTGCCGATGGTGCCGATGCCATCGTGGTTGGCCGTCCGATCCGCCTGGCCACCGATCCGCAGGCCGCGGCCCGGGCCATCCAGCAGGAAATCGCGTCGGCACTGGGTGCGCGCTGAGGTTCCGTTGCGAAGGCTGCAGGCCCGAACGCCATCCCGGCCCGCGCGGGATGGCGTTTTTGCATCTGTCTACCGAGCGGTTGTGCCCGAATCGCCGCAAAACCTGCCGTAGATTTCATTGCGTCCACCCCCATCATCAGGTGAATCAATAAAATCAATAGTTTAAGGCGCGTTACGTGAAGTGTTGCCTTAACTTGAGCGGCAGCGTAGGATCGCCGCCATCCGGTCCTCGGACCGGACATGTGCCACAACACTGTCCACCGGCCCTGCGCCGGTTTGAAGAGCCTGTGATCCCCGTGATCCCGGCTCTTTTTTTATCCCCGTCAGTGACTTGCACAGGCAACAGCGGAAACCGTGACGTCCCGGCTTGCCGCTGTCACGTCGCAGGCCGCAAGATGCGGACCGGTCCGGGGAGTCCGATTGCATGAGCGTGGCGGTGCGAGGAAGGTCTGCGCGTGGATGGGGGCTGGCAGCCATGCTGCTGCTGGCGGCGGTCGCGTGCCGCGAATCAGCCGATGATCCGGCCAAGCCGGCAGCCGAACCGGTCGCGGCGGTGCAGGCGATGGCCCTGCGCCTGGCCGAGGACGATCTGGTCGGCTACGCGAAGCTGTCGGTGCCGCCGAGCCAGTACCAGCGCCTGCAACAGGCCTGGACCGAAGGCCACAGCCAGTGGCCGCTGACCGAACTGCCGCTGGGTGACCAGCTGCTGCCGATGCTGGCCGCGCTGCGCAAGCCCAACGCCAGCGCCGAACTGCAGCGCAGCTTCGATCGCCAGCTGGCCGGACAGGCCGGCGCCGTTCGCCAGGCCGCGCAGTCGATGGGCAACTTCGGCGTGCAGTACCTGCGCCACCAGAAGGGCTATACGCCCGGCCAACAGGCGCACTACATCGCCCTGGTGGAAACCCTCGCCATCTGGGCGCAGGGCGCACCGATCAGTGACCGCGCCCGCGCGCGCAGCACCATCGCCGCACTGGTTGGCGCGGCCGGCAAGGTTGGGTTCGATGATGAGGCCGGCCTGCAGGCCGCCGGCATGGAAGGCAGCCTGCAGCAGCTGGCGCCGTTCATCCACACCCTCAAGGCCGTGTTGGGCAGCTACGGGCTGGGCGTGGACGATGCGCTGCGCAGCGTGCGCGGTGAGCTGCTCTCGGTGGAGGGTGACAATGCGCTGGTACGCCTGCACTACGACCTGGCTGGCCGCGAAATGATCCTGCAGCTGCCGCTGAGCCGCCGCGAGGGCCACTGGTACCTGACCCGCACCCTGGCCGACACCGATGCGCTGCTGCGCAAGGCCGACGCGGCCCGCGCCGCGGCCTCGCCATCACCGGCTGAAGCCCCTGCTGGGGGTGGGGAAGCAGCAACGCCGCCGCCTAAGCCATAATGGCGCCGATGTCGAAACAGAACCCGCTGCCGTTTCCCGGCGAAGAATCCCAGTCGACGCCCGCCGATACGGTGCCGGCGTCCCCCTCGACCGGCACCGGCCCGAACCCGGTACCGCCGCCCGTGCACGCGCGTCCGGCCGGCCGCCGCCCGCTGTGGGCTCGCCTGCTGGGCCGCCTGGTCGAGCCGTGGCTGTCGCTGAAGATCGAGCCGGAAGACCCAGGCCAGTACAACGATGGCCGTCCGGTCGTGTACGTGCTGGAAGACTACGGCCTGTCCAACGCGCTGATCCTGGACAAGGCCTGCCGCCAGGCCGGGCTGCCCTCGCCGCTGGTGCCGCTGGCCGGTGACCCGACCGGGCGCAAGCGCGCCTACCTGGCGCTGTCGCGGCGCAGCTCCAGCAACTCGCTGATTCCCGAGCAGCGCGGCGCCAAGACCCACTCCGATTCGCTGGCCAAGGTCCTGCAGGCGCACCGCGTGCGCGACGACCTGGATGTGCACCTGGTGCCGGTGTCTATCTTCGTCGGCCGCGCGCCGGACAAGCAGAGCGGCTGGTTCGCGGTGCTGTTCTCGGAAAACTGGGCGCTGGTCGGTCGCTTCCGCCGCCTGCTGGGCCTGCTGCTGAACGGGCGCAATACCATCGTGCGCTTCGCCCCGCCGATCTCGCTGCGCAGCACCGTGGACGAAGGCCTGGAGCCGGAGCGCACGGTGCGCAAGCTGCAGCGCGTGCTGCGTACGCACTTCCGGCGCATCCGTGAATCGGTGATCGGCCCGGACCTGTCGACGCGGCGCCTGCTGGTGGACCAGGTATTGGCTGCCGAACCGGTGCGCGAGGCGATCGCCGCACAGGCCAAGCGCGACAATTCGAAGCCGGCCGATGCCTGGAAGAAGGCACACGCCTACGCCTGGGAAATCGCCGCGGACTATTCCAGCCCGGTCGTGCGCTCGGCCAGCTTCATGCTCAGCCACGTGTGGAACCGCATCTATGCGGGCGTGCTGGTGCACCACCTGGACAAGTTCAAGGCTGCCGCGCCGGGCCACGAAGTGGTGTACGTGCCCAGCCACCGCAGCCACATGGACTACCTGCTGCTGTCCTACCTGCTGTACGACCGTGGCATCGTGCCGCCGCACATCGTGGCCGGCATCAACCTGAACCTGCCGGTGGTGGGTACCCTGCTGCGCAAGGGCGGTGCGTTCTTCATCCGTCGCTCGATCCGCGGCAACGCGCTGTACTCGGCGGTGCTCAGCGAGTACGTCGCGCAGCTGGTGGCCGGTGGCTATTCGCTGGAGTATTTCGTTGAGGGTGGCCGGTCGCGCACCGGCCGCCTGCTGCAGCCCAAGGGCGGCATGATCTCGATGACGCTGCGTGCGTTCCTGCGCCAGCCGCGCAAGCCGGTGCTGTTCCAGCCCGTCTACATCGGCTACGAGAAACTGATGGAAGGCGGCAGCTATCTGGACGAACTGTCCGGCCGGCCGAAGGAAAAGGAATCGATCTGGTCGCTGCTGTGGGGCATCCCCAAGGTGCTCAAGCAGAACTACGGCCAGGTGGTGGTGAACTTCGGCGAGCCGATCGCGCTGAACGATGTGCTGGCCGAGAAGGCCCCGGAGTGGAAGGGCGAGGCGGTGCCCGAGGACGAGAAGCCGGCTTGGCTGTCGACCACGGTGGATACGCTGGCCGAACGCATCCAGGTGCGCATCAACGGCGCTGCCGACGTCAACCCCATCAACCTGCTGGCGCTGGCCCTGCTGTCCACGCCGAAGCACGCGATGGGCGAGGCCGACCTGATCGCGCAGATCGAGCTGTGCAAGACGCTGCTGGTCGAGATGCCGTACTCGGACCGGGTGACGGTGACCCCGCACTCGCCGGAGCGGATCATCGCCCACGCCGAGGAGATCAACGTCCTCACCCGCATCAAGCACCCGCTGGGCGATGTGCTCAGCGTCAGCGGCGATACCGCGGTGCTGCTGAGCTACTTCCGCAACAATGTGCTGCACCTGTTCACCGCCTCGTCGTGGGTGGCCTGCTGCTTCCAGAACAACCGCCGCATGAGCCGCGCCGGCCTGGTCCAGCTGGGCCGTACGGTGTACCCGTTCCTGCAGGCCGAGCTGTTCCTGCCGTGGAGCGAGGACGAGTTCGCCCAGCGCATCGACCAGACCATCAACGTGTTCGTGCGTGAGGGGTTGCTGCAGAACGTCAATGACGACGACGGCGGCATTCTGGCGCGCAACACCGGGCAGACCGACGAGGTGTTCCGCCTGCGCGCCATCGGGCACTCGCTGCAGCAGGCGTTCGAGCGCTACTACATCGCCATTTCGGTGCTGGTGAAGAACGGCCCCGGCGTGCTTGGCGCCGCCGAACTGGAAAGCCTGTGCCAGCAGGCCGCGCAGCGCCTGAGCCTGCTCTATGCGCCGGCGGCGCCGGAGTTCTTCGACAAGGCCCTGTTCCGTGGCTTCATCCAGAAGCTGCGCGAGCTGCGCCTGGTGTGGCCGGACGAGAACAGCAAGCTGCTGTTCGACGAGCGCCTGGATGCCTGGGCCAAGGATGCCAAGTTCATCCTCGGCCGCGAGCTGCGCCACACCATCGAGCGGGTCAGCCCGGAAGCGGCACGCCCGGACGAGCCGGCTCCGCAGGATTGAACTGAATCCTGCGGTGGGTGTGGACCTTGGTCCGCACACCTTCCCGTCGTGGCGACCAGGGTTGGCACGTACCGGAGCAGGAGGCCAACCCGGGTTGGCACCCACCTGAACCCGGCTCAGGCCGGCTCGTCGGGAATCTGCAGGCTCTCCAGCCTGGCGATGCAATCCTTCAACTGCAGCTTGCGCCGCTTCAGGCGCTTGGCTTCCAGTTCGTCCTCGCCGTTGGCCGCCATGCGGGTGATCTGTTCATCCAGCAGGCGGTGCTCGGCGCGCAGGGCGGCGAGGCGTTCGACGATCTCGGCGGGGTCGTAGGTGTCCACAGGTCCCGAGCATACACAGCGATGATGACCGCCGGGAGAGGGGAATACCGACCCCCGGCCGGGGCCGCTCCGAGCCGTTAGAATGGAGCCCATGAGTGCCGTGATTTCCCTTCCCGATCCCCAGCCGCGCGCCGCCCGCGATCCACGCGTGGCCGAGCGCGAGCAGCACAAGCTGGCCAAGCGCCTGCGCCGCCAGGTCGGCGAGGCGATCGCCGACTTCGGCATGATCGAGGCCGGCGACAAGGTCATGGTCTGCCTGTCCGGCGGCAAGGACAGCTACACCCTGCTGGACGTGCTGCTGCAGCTGCAGAAGAAGGCACCGGTGCCGTTCGAGCTGGTGGCGGTGAACCTGGACCAGAAACAGCCGGGCTTCCCTGAGCACATCCTGCCGGAGTACCTGGCCGGGCTGGGCGTGCCGTACCACATCATCGAGCAGGACACCTACTCGGTGGTCAGCCGGGTCATTCCGGAAGGCAAGACCATGTGCTCGCTGTGCTCGCGCCTGCGTCGTGGCGCGCTTTACAACTACGCCGAAACCCACGGTTTCACCAAGATCGCGCTGGGCCATCACCGCGACGACATGGTGGCCACCTTCTTCATGAACCTGTTCCACCACGCCAAGCTGGCGGGGATGCCGCCGAAACTGCGCAGCGATGACGGCAGGCACGTGGTGATCCGGCCGTTGGCCTACGTGCGCGAAAGCGACATCGTCGACTACGCGCAGGCACGTCGGTTCCCGATCATTCCCTGCAACCTGTGCGGCAGCCAGGAGAACCTGCAGCGCCGCCAGGTCGGCCTGATGCTGAAGCAGTGGGAAAAGGACCATCCCGGCCGCATCGAGCAGATCGCGCGCGCCATGGGCGACGTCCGGCCCTCGCAGCTGGCCGACACTACCCTGTTCGACTTCATGGCGCTGGGCCGTCGCGACGACGCGCCGCTGCCCGATGCCCATGCCTGGCTGGCCGGTTCCCCGGCCGATGCCGACGCAGATCCCGAGACGCCCACCGTTTAAGGTCGGTCGCCCTTCCTCTTTGCCATCCGGAATTCCATGTTCTTTCGCAACCTGACGTTCTTCCGTTTTCCGACCGCCACCGATTTTTCCGAAGTCGATACCCTGCTGCCGCACGCCGTGCTCAAGCCTGTTGGCGCGCTGGAAATGAACTCGCGCGGCTTCATCTCGCCGTTCGGCCGCGAGGAAAAGGAGCAGCTCTCCCACCGCATCGCCGAACACCTGTGGCTGACCGTGGGCGGCGAGGACAAGATCCTGCCGGCAGCGGTGGTCAACGACCTGCTCGAGCGCAAGCTGGAGGAGATCGAGGAGAAGGAAGGCCGCCGCCCAGGTGGCCGCGAGCGCAAGCGCATGAAGGACGACCTGCTGCATGAACTGCTGCCGCGCGCCTTTGTGAAGTCCTCGCGCAACGACGCCTTCATCGACCTGCAGCACGGCTATGTGGCGGTGGATACCTCCAGCCGCAAGACCGGCGAGTACTTCATGTCCGACATCCGCGGCCTGCTCGGCAGCTTCCCGGCGATGCCGCTGAACGCCGAAGTCGCGCCGCGCTCGATCCTGACCGGCTGGATCGCCGGCGAGCCGCTGCCGACCGGACTGAGCCTGGGCGAAGAGTGCGAGATGAAGGACCCGGTGGAAGGCGGCGCGGTGGTCAAGTGCCAGCACCAGGAACTGCGCTGCGACGAGATCGACAAGCACCTGGACGCCGGCAAGCAGGTGACCAAGCTGGCGCTGATCTTCGAGGACAACCTGTCCTTCGTCATCGGCGACGACCTGATCGTGCGCAAGCTGAAGTTCCTCGACGGCGCCCTGGACCAGCTGGAGCATGCCGACGAAGACGGACGCCGCGCCGAGTTCGACGCCCGCTTTGCCCTGCAGAGCGCCGAGATCCGCCGCCTGTTCCTGTTGCTGGAAGAAGCCTTCAAGCTCAGCAAGGCTGACTGAACAGGCAGCGCGACGGCCGCCGGTCATCCGGCGGCCCGAAGCGGCGCTATGCTGGGCGCATGAGCCGTCTGCTGCGCCGCCTGATCAGCCCGACCCCGCCCGCCACCGTACAGCGCGACACCGTTCGCCTGCGCCTGGAGGATGCCGAGATCGAGGTCCTGCGCGTGCGTGATCCGCGTGCGCGGCGCATCAAGCTGAGCGTGGACGAACGCGGCGCACGCCTGACCCTGCCGCCGCGCGCAAGCCTGGTGATGGGCGAACGCTTCCTGGAACAGCACCGCGACTGGTTGGCGCTGCAGCTGCGGCAGTACCAGGGCCAGGGCCTGCCGCCACCGTTGCAGCCGGGCGAAGACGGTGTGCTGCCCCTGCGCGGCGAACTGCTGCCGCTGCGCTGGCAGGAAGGCCGCTACGCGCGCCTGGAGATCGACGCGCACGGCGCCTGCGTGCAGTGGCCGACCCGCGGCGGCGACGCCACCCTGCGCCGTCTGCTGCGCGAATTCTACGAAGCCCAGACCCGCGCCGACGTCGGCCGCTGGCTGCCGAAGTACCTGCCCACTCTGCCGCGCGCCCCCAGCCGCCTGCGGCTGAAGGTGATGTCCTCGCAATGGGGCTCGCTGGCCCCCGACGGCAGCATGGCACTGGACCTGGCCCTGGTGCTCGGTCGTCCGGAAGCGTTCGAGTATGTGCTGGTGCACGAGCTCTGCCACCTGATCCAGCCCAATCACTCGCCTGCGTTCTGGCACGAAGTGGAACAACGCTTCCCCGCCTGGCGCGAGCAGCGCGACTACTTCCAGCTGGAAGGCCGCAGGCTGAAGGCGATGCTTCGCCAGCTGCTGTAGAGCCGAGCCGATGCTCGGCTGACGCGCGTGGCGCGGGTTCCAGTCATCACGTTGAAGAGCAGCCGAGCATGGCTCGGCTCTACAGGGAGTGTCCGTGGTGGGCAGGGGCGTGAGCCGCATGGGCCCGAGGCATGCCTCGGGCGGGTTGGGCAGGACGCCCAACCCCGGTCTTGCCGTGTGCGCAGGAAAGCGCACACGAGCAAGCGGCGACCGAGCTTACAAGGACGTACTTGCAGCGACCCCTGCGCAATCCACCCCGGCCGGCCGAGCACGGCTTCTGATTTGAACGACCCGCCACGAGGGCGCAGCCGTTGGCCGAAACCCTCACCCCGCCCGCAGCGCCGCCGCCGCCGCCCACCGCGCCGCCACCCGCGGCGCCGTAATGCACACTGCCTGGTCGGTCACCGTCGTCACCGCGCGCTCCAGCAGCTGGATATCCGCCTCATGCTGGCGCGCCACATGCGGGTCCTCGAAGAAGATCGCACGCTGGCAACGCCCCTCCAGTACCCGGTCGGCAATCTGCGCATCACCGCCCATCGGGCCGCTCTGGTAGCGCGTCACCCACGGCGTATCACGCGGCCAGCCCCGGCTCCAGGCCAGTTCGTTCAAACGCTGGCCGGTGGTGCCGGTCGCCACCCGCTCGCCGAACCGGGCCAGCACATCGAAATGCTCATCGGCGAAGGCCAGCATCGCCGGCTTCATCGCATCATGCGCGATCAGTGCCAGCGTCTGGCTTTCGAACGCATGCAGGTCGTCAGCGCCGCGGTCTGCCGGCAGCCCGGCGTGGACGCGCTCCACTTCGACCCAGTCGCGTGCGGTGGCCACGGTCGAAATGAACGGCTTGCCGTGAATCACGCACTGCCGTTTCAGCGCCGTGGCTTCTGGAAACACCGAGGATGGGTCGACCGGATCGATCAGGTAGATCGCGCCATCCAGTGTCCGATCCGGACCCATGCCAACGACTTCGGCGACCAGCTTCATCAGGCCACCCTCGCGACCGTAGGGATAACGGTGCAGGCCCGCGTACCCGGCCAGGAAACCCTGTCGTTCGATCGCGTCATGGGTGCGACCGACCGCATGCAGCGACACGCCCAGCTCGCGCAGGCCGGCCTCGCTGCTGCGCAGCCAACGGAACAGCGCGGCGCGCGCGTCGTGGTGATGAAGACGGTTGGCAGCCAGGCCGATGCGCATCGAACGCTCCGCAGTTACGGGTGAAGGCGGCAGTGTATGTCGGCATTCCCCTATCTGGATGCTTTTACAACTTTCTTCATTGCCGTCGGTCCGCACGTCGATAGCGTGGCAGGCAGCGGTACCGCAGCGCGGCCGTTCCTTCCGCCCGCGAGATGAGGATGCCTACCGTGAATGTCGCCGGCCTCCCGGCAGCCATTGCTGTCATGGCCAGCCTGCTGCTGCCTGCCACGGCCTCCGCCACGGGCTGCAGGACACCGCTGCGCATTGCCTGGCCTTCCGACCGCGCACCCTTGTCGTCCAGCGAACAGGGTGAGGCACGGGGGCTCGGCGCGGTGTACCTGGAGCTGCTGGGCCGGCAACGGCCGCTGCAGCTGCTGCCCGTGCCGGCCGCCAGCGTGGAACGGGATGAGCTGCCGGCCAGCACCCAGGCGCTGCTGGGATGGCCACGCTCGCAGCTGCCCGCCGGGTGGGTGGCCAGCACGCCCTACCTGCAGCTGCCACAGGTGATCGTGCGCCGGGAGGGTACGCCGCCGGTGCTGGGCCTGGAAGATCTGCGTGAGCGAACCGTAGCCAGCCCCAGCCGGATGCCGCTGCAGGGGCTGCTGGCCGAGCAGGCAACGGGTGCGCAGCTGCTGCCACCGGCAGCGCTGGACGATGCGCTCCCGCTGCTGGGCACCGGCCTGATCGATGCCGTGGTTGCCAACCTCGGCGAAGTCGAGGCCGCGTTGCGCCGCTACCAGGGCGATGCACTGCTGATCGCTGCGCCGGCCGGTTTCGATGATGCCCTGGTGCTGGCGACCACGCCCGCCTGCGCCGATGTCATCGCCGGCTTCGAGCAGGCGCTGTCGCAGCTGACCGATCCCGAGCGCGATCAGATCCGCGCGGCCTGGCTGCCGGACCGGCCGCGCAATTGGCCGTCATCGTCACCCCTGCGCTGGCTGGTGCCGGCCTCGTTGATCCTGCTCGCACTGGCGCTGGTACATGCCTACGGTTACTGGCGGGTGCATCGCGAAAGCGTGCGGCGCCGAGTCGTGGAGCAGCGCCTGCAGGAGGTGACTGCGAACCTGCCGGCGGTGGTCTACCAGGCGCGCCGTTCGGCGTGCGGTCACTACAGCTTTCCGCAGATCGCCGGCGACGTGCAGTCCCTGTTCGGAATCAGCGTGGAGAGCGCGCGCATCGATCACCAGTGGCTGCTGGCCGCGGTCCACCCCGAGGACCGCAGCAGGGTGATGGCCTCTATCGAGACAGCCGCATTGGCGCGTGGCCCGATCGATGTCACTTTCCGTACCCGTTCACCACAGGGCTGGCGATGGGTGCGTTCGCATGGGCGACCGTTGTCCTGCGACGATAGCTACGTCGAGTGGAGCGGCTACTGGATCGACGTCAGCGAGGTGCAGTCACGTACCCGCGCGCTGGCCGACGCGCGCCGCGAGGCCGAGCAGGTGGCACAGGCCAAGGCGCACTTCCTGGCCACGATGAGCCATGAGATCCGCACGCCGATGAGCACGCTGCTGGGCATGCTCGAACGGCTGGCGGGCAGCAGGCTGGAGCCACGCCAGCAGCAGGTGCTGGCCACGGTGGATGATGCGGCGCGGATGCTGCGGCAGATCCTCGACGATGTACTGCACAGCCAGCGCCTGCAGGGCGCACCGCTGCAGTTGCGGCCCACCGATCTGGCGGCACTGGTGCGCGCGGTGCAGCAGCTGCTGATGCCGGTGGCCGCCAGCCGCAGCCTGCACCTGCAGGTGGTGCTTGATCCGGAGATGCAGCCGGGATCGCTGGCCGATGGCCTGCGCCTGCGCCAGATCCTGTTCAACCTGGCCGGTAACGCACTGAAGTTCACCCGGCACGGCCACGTGGAACTGCGGTTGCAGGTACTGCAGCAGCATGCCCGCGGGCAGCGGCTGCGCCTGCAGGTAAGCGACAGCGGCGTGGGCATCAGCGAGGAACGACAGCAGGCGGTGTTCGCCGCCTATGCCCAGGCGGAGCGCTCGACCACGCGGCGCTTCGGCGGCAGTGGGCTGGGCCTGGCGATCTGCCGCGAGCTGGCAACCTCGATGGGGGCGGAGCTGCAGCTGCGCAGCTCCCCTGGGCAGGGCACCACGGTATGGATGGATCTGGACCTGGAGGCCTGCGAGGCACCCATAGCCGCACCTTCGGCGGCATCAGCGGATGAGCATCCATTCCCGGCGGCGTGCGTACTGGTGGTTGAAGACCATCCTACCAACCTGCAGCTGCTGGAGCAGCGCCTGTGCGCGCTAGGGCTGCGGGTCCACGCCTGTACCGATGGGCAGTCGGCGCTTGAAGCATGGCAGGCGCAGCCGTTCGAGCTGGTGATCACTGACTGCCACATGCCGGGCATGGACGGCTTCGCACTGGCGCGGGCGATCCGCGCTGATGCCTGCCCGGCACGTGCGCAGGTGCCGATCATCGCGCTCACGGCCAGCGTGATGGAAAGCACCCGCGAAGCCTGTCGCGCGGCTGGCATCGACCACTTCCTGGCCAAGCCGGTGGAGCCGCACGTGCTGCGGGCGCTGCTGGCGGTACTGCTGGCGCCGGACTCAGTGGGCCAGTAGCCGGACGATGCTGGCGGCGGCATCGCGGCCCTCGGCCACGGCGGTTACCACCAGGTCGGCACCGCGTACCGCATCACCACCGGCGAACAGGCGCGGATGCGCGGTCTGGAACGGCAGGCGATCCTTGCCTCCGGCCACGATACGGCCGTTGGACCGGCCTTCCACGCCGTGCTCGGCCAGCCATGCCGGAACGGTCGGCGAGAAGCCGAAGGCGATGATCACCACGTCGGCCTCCAGCAGCGATTCGCTGCCATCGATCGGCACCGCGTTCTGGCGGCCGTTCGCATCCGGCTCACCCAACCGGGTCTCGACCACGGTTACGCCGATTACTTCGTCATCGGCGCCTGCTTCGATCGACAGCGGCTGCCGGTTGAACAGGAAGCGCACACCTTCCTCGCGTGCATTGGCGACCTCGCGCGCGCTGCCGGGCATGTTTGCTTCGTCGCGGCGGTAGGCGCAGGTGACCTTGGCCGCGCCCAGCCGTATCGCGCTGCGCACGCAGTCCATGCCGGTATCGCCACCGCCGAGCACCACCACGCGCTTGCCGTTGAGATCGGGCAGGGCGATGGTGTCTTCCCAGCCGGCAATCGGCCGGCCCTTCGGATCATCACCACCGACGATGCGGCTGTTCTGCACCAGGAACGGCAACGCCGGCAGCACGCCTTTCAGGTCCTGGCCGTCGAGGCCGCCATCGGTGTAGCGGTAGGCGCCGGTGCCGACGAACACCGCATCGTGGGTATCCAGCAGCTGCTGCAGGCTGATGTCGCGGCCGATCTCCACGCCGAGGCGGAACTGCACCCCCATGCCCTCCAGCACGTCGCGGCGGCGACGGATCACGTCCTTGTCCAGCTTGAAGCTGGGGATGCCGAACTGCAGCAGGCCGCCGATCTGCTCGTAGCGGTCATAGACCACGGCGGCAATGCCGGCGCGAGCCAGGCGGTCGGCACAGGCCAGCCCCGCCGGACCGGCGCCGATCACCGCCACGCTGTGGCCGGTCGGCTGCACCGCGGCCAGATCCGGGCGCCAGCCACTGGCCAATGCGGTATCGACGATGTACTTCTCCACCGCGCCGATGGTGACCGCACCGAACTCCTCCAGCGTGCAGCTGCCTTCGCACAGCCGGTCCTGCGGGCACACCCGGCCGCACACTTCCGGCAGCGGGTTGGTGCTGTGGCACAGCGTGGCCGCCTCGTGGATGCGGTTCTCCTGCACCAGCTGAAGCCACTGCGGAATGGCGTTGTGCACCGGGCACTTCCAGCTGCAGTACGGGTTGCCGCAGTCCAGGCAGCGGCCGGCCTGGTACTGCGCGTCTTCCTTGCCGAACCTGCCGTACAGCTCACCCCAGTCGCCGGAGGTGCGCAGTTCCACCGGAATGCGCTGCGGCATGGTGCGGGGCAGGTCGAGGAACTGGAAAGCGTGCTTGCGGCTCATGGCGGGCTCTGTAATGCGAGGGGGAACGTTGCCGGCCAGCGGCCGGCACTACCGGAAAACATCACGCGGCGCGTCGCAGGGTTTCGGTCAGCGACTCGATGCTGGCGGCCTTCGGTTTGACCAGCCAGAACTTGCCGATGTAATCGCGGAACTCGTCCAGGATCTGCTGCGCCCAGATGCTGCCGGTCAGCTCGCGGTGGCGGCCGATCAGGCGGTGCAGGTGCTGGCGATAGTTCTCGAAGCCCTCGGCGGACACGCGATGGATGTCGATCAGCTCGTGGTTGTAGCGGTCGACGAAATCGCGATCAACGTCCAGCACGTAGGCCAGGCCGCCGGTGAAACCGGCACCGAAGTTCAGCCCGACCTTGCCCAGCACCAGTACCACGCCATCGGTCATGTACTCGCAGCAGTGGTCGCCGGCACCCTCCACTACCGCCAGCGCGCCGGAGTTGCGTACCGCGAAGCGCTCGCCCGCCCTGCCCGCGGCGAACAGCTCGCCGCCGGTGGCGCCGTACAGGCAGGTGTTGCCGATGATGGCGGTGCTGCGTGCCTCGAAGCGGGCACCGCGCGGCGGTCGCACCACCAGGCGGCCACCGGCCATGCCCTTGCCGACGTAGTCGTTGGCCTCGCCTTCCACTTCCAGGTGCAGGCCGCCGACGTTGAAGGCGCCGAAGCTCTGCCCGGCACTGCCGCGGAAGCGCAGCTCCAGTGGCGATTCGGCCATGCCCTGGTTGCCGTGTGCGCGGGCGACGGCGCCGGCCAGGCGGCTGCCGATGCTGCGGTCGGTGTTGTGGATCAGGAAGCGATGCTCGCCACCCCGCTTGTGTTCGATGGCCTCGGCCAGCAGGCCGTCCATCTGCGTGGCCAGGCTGTCCGGCGATTCGTACAGCCGCTGCGCGGCGCAATGGCTGCCCTCGTAGCGGCTGTCGGCCAGCAGGCGTGACAGGTCCACGCGCACGCCATCACGCGGCGCTGCCTCGATCTGCCGCAGCAGGTCGGTGCGGCCGACGATCTCTTCCAGCGAACGCGCGCCCAGGTAGGACAGCCAGCCACGCACTTCTTCGGCCAGCAGCCGGAAGAAGTTCTCCACGCGCTCCGGCTGGCCGGTGAAGTGGTTCTCGCGCAGGCGTTCGTCCTGGGTGGCCACGCCGGTGGCGCAGTTGTTGAGGTGGCAGATGCGCAGGTACTTGCAGCCCAGCACGATCATCGGCGCCGTGCCGAAGCCGAAGCTGTCCGCGCCCAGCAGCGCGGCCTTGACCACGTCCAGGCCGGTCTTCAGCCCGCCATCGGTCTGCAGCAGGGTGCGCCCGCGCAGGTCGTTGGCCAGCAGCGCCTGGTGCGCTTCGGCCACGCCCAGCTCCCACGGCACGCCGGCATAGCGGATCGAGCTGACCGGCGACGCACCGGTGCCACCGTCATGGCCGGAGATGGTGATCAGGTCCGCACCGGCCTTGACCACACCGGCGGCGATGGTACCAACGCCGGCATGGCTGACCAGCTTCACCGATACCAGCGCGGTCGGGTTGACCTGCTTGAGGTCGTAGATCAGCTGCGCCAGGTCTTCGATCGAATAGATGTCGTGGTGCGGCGGCGGCGAGATCAGGCCGATGCCCGGCCGCGCGTAGCGCAGACGTGCGATCAGTTCGTTGACCTTGTGGCCGGGCAGCTGGCCGCCCTCGCCGGGCTTGGCGCCCTGCGCGACCTTGATCTGCAGCACTTCGGCATTGACCAGGTACTCGGCGGTAACGCCGAAGCGGCCCGAGGCGACCTGCTTGATCTTGCTGCGCTTCGCAGTGCCATAGCGCGCGGGATCCTCACCGCCTTCGCCGGAATTGCTGCGGCCGCCGAGGCGGTTCATGGCGATGGCCAATGCTTCATGTGCTTCCGGCGACAGTGCGCCCAGGCTGATCGCCGCAGTATCGAAGCGCGGGAACAGGGTACTGGCTGGAGCGACCTCGTCCAGCGGCACGGGCGCGGCCGCCGGCACCAGCTCCAGCAGGTCACGCAGCGCCGATGGCGGGCGCGCATGCACCGCATCGCAGTACTGCTGCCACGCACGCGGGTCACCGCTGCGCGCCGCGCGCTGCAGGGTGGTCACCACGTCCGGGTTGTACATGTGGTATTCGCCGCCGTGCACGTACTTCAGCAGGCCGCCGACATCCACGCCCTGCTGCGCGTCCCAGGCCTGCGCGCACAGTTCGCGCGCGTCGGCATCCAGGCGGGCAAAGCCGGCGCCGCCGATGCGCGAGGCGGTATCGGGGAAGCACAGGTCCACCACTTCCGGTTCCAGGCCGATGATCTCGAACAGCTGCGCGCCGCGGTAGCTGGCCACCGTACAGATGCCCATCTTCGAGATGATCTTCGACAGGCCCTTGTAGATACCCTTGCGGTAGCGGCGGCCGATCTGGGATTGCTCGCCGCCCTTGCTGAGCTTGAGGATGCCGCGACGGCCCAGGTCGAACAGGGTCTGGTAGGCCAGGTACGGGTAAACCGCCGTGGCACCGAAACCGAGCAGGCAGGCCATGTGGTGCGGGTCACGTGCGGTGCCGGTCTCGACGATGAGGTTCACGTCGCAGCGCAGGCCCAGCCGAGACAGGTGGTGGTGGATGGCACTGGTGGCCAGCAACGCGTGCACCATCGGCCGCCCGGCCACCGGGTAGCGGTCGGACAGCAGCAGCATCACCATGCCATCGCGCGCGGCCTGTTCCGCTTCGCTGCAGATGCGTTCGATGCCGGCGCGCAGGCCTTCGTCTTCGCTGTAAGACAGGTCGAGCAGGCGGTTGGCCTGCACGTACTGGTCCATCTTCAACAGCTGGCGCAGCTTGCGCTGGCTCAGTACCGGCGAATTGAGGATGACGTGGTTCACCGTCTCCGGGCCGGCATGGAAGATGTTGGTTTCCTTGCCGAGCTGGGTGGACAGCGACATCGCGCAGTCTTCGCGCAGCGGGTCGATCGGCGGGTTGGTGACCTGCGCGAAGGCCTGGCGGAAATAGTCGTACAGCGGGCGGCTGCGCTGGCTCAGCACCGCCATCGGCGTGTCGTCGCCCATCGAGCCGGTGGCTTCCTGCTCGGTCTCGGCCAGCGGCCGCAGCACCTGCTCCACCTCCTCGCTGCTGAGCTGGTACAGCTTGTGGTAGCTGCGCAGGGTGCCTTCGTCGAAGGGCTCTTCCACCAGCGACGGGTCGATCAGTTCGGTCTGCAGGTAGGTCACGCCCTGCTGCAGCCACTGCTTGTAGGGCGCGCGGCCGCGGTTGATGCGGTCGACCGCATCGGAGTCGAGCAGGTCGCCGCGCTTGAGGTCGATCGCGATCATCTCGCCGGGGCCGAGCTTGCCCTTGCGCACCACGCGCTCGGTCGGCACTTCCCACACGCCGGCTTCGGAGGCGACCAGGAAGTGGCGGTCGGCGGTGAGCATCCAGCGCGCCGGTCGCAGGCCGTTGCGGTCCAGCGTACACACCGCATAGCGGCTGTCGCAGGCGACGATGCCGGCCGGGCCGTCCCACGGCTCGCTGTTGAGGCCGTGGAACTCGTAGAAGGCCGCCAGGTCCGGATCCTTGAATTCCAGCGACTGCGTGGCAGGCGGCACCAGGATGCGCAGCGCCTGGATCAACTCCATGCCACCGGCGACCATCAGCTCCAGCATGTTGTCCAGGCTCTGCGAATCCGAACCGTGCATGGAGATGACCGGGTCGAATTCACCAATATCGAAGCGCGGCGTCTTCCACACCTTGCTGCGCGCCTGCGCCCAGCGACGATTGCCCTCGATGGTGTTGATCTCGCCGTTGTGGGCGAGCATGCGGAACGGATGGGCGAGCGGCCAGCGCGGCAGCGTGTTGGTCGAGAAGCGCTGGTGGAACACGATCGCGCTGGAGGCCAGCTCGCGGCGCTGCAGGTCCGGGAAGAAGCGGCTGAGCTTGTCCGGCAGCACCATGCCCTTGTAGCTGATCGCATCCGGGGTGAGGGTGGTGACGTAGAAGTCGGCGTGATCGCGCAGCTGCTGTTCGCTGCGGCGGCGGGCCAGGAACAACGCCAGCGCGAAGCCGGCATCATCCTGGCCAACCCCCGCATCGACGAACACCTGCTCGATGCGCGGCAGCGTGTCGCGCGCCAGTTGGCCGCAGACGCTGTCGTCGGTCGGTACCTCGCGCCAGCCAGCGACCTTGCAGCCCACCGCTTCCACCTGCGCCTGCAGCTGCGCGCGGCAGGCCTGCGCCGCGTCGGCGTCGTGCGGTAGGAATACCAGGCCGGCGGCGAAGCGTGTGGCGACGGCAATGCCGGCTTCGCTGGCCAGCAGTTTCAGGAACGCATCGGGGCGGCGCAGCAGCAGGCCGCAGCCATCACCGGTCAGGCCATCGGCGGCAACACCGCCACGGTGGGTCATGCGCGAAAGCGCGGCGATGGCGGTATCAACCAACAGGCGCGATGGTTGATCGTCGAGCTGGGCGACCATGCCAAATCCACAGGCATCGCGCTCGGAGCGCGGGTCGTAAAGCCCTTGGCGGTTGCGGGGGGCCATCTCTACCTCGATGCGTATAGGGTTGGCGGCGACACTCGTCCCCGCTCATTCCCTGGAGCGCATCGTGAGGCCACCGGATGCCTCGACTAGATCACAGGTTGCTGCAATGCCGCAATACACGGTTGCAGGTGCAACAGAACGCGCCGGCAACCCAGTGCCGGCGCGGGGCGGGACTCAGCCGCAGCGCACGCCGCTGATGGCGCCCTTGGCGTCCACTTCGATGTTCAGGCGGTCGCCGAGGAACTCCATCGTGGCCACATCATTGGGCTTGAGCACGCGTACCTGGCTGGCGCCTGCATCTTCCTGCGCCTGCTTGCCCAGCCCATCGGTGTAGGCTTGGCCGACCAGGCTCTGCACCTGGCTGGCATCGCAGGTGCCGACCGGCGGCGCCTCGATGGCCTTGCCGGCTTCGTCGGCCGGTGCCTTGGCGGCTTCGGCCGCCTGCTGGGCGTGGGCCGTGGCCGAATCCTGTTCATCCAGCGCCGGTGCCTGGCAGGCGGTCAAGGCCAGCACGGCCGGCAGCAGCAGGGCGGAGAGCGAACGGGCGCGAATCGGGAACGACATCATGACTCCGGAAGGGGTTGTGAAGACCCGAGCATAGCGGCGAACCGGCCCTCACGTGTTTGTCTTGTGTTATCGACAGGATCGCGGCACGGCGACCGCGACACTACTGGCATGCCGACCGCCTCCACTCCCGAACGACAGGCCGCGCGCGCGGCCGGCCTGCGCTATGTCGACGACACCCAGCCGGGCATCAGCCGGCGCCGCGCCGGAAAAGGTTTCAGTTACCGCGATGCTGATGGCCACGCGATACGCGACGCCACCACCCTGCAACGCATCCGCGCACTGGCGATTCCACCGGCCTACACCGCGGTGTGGATCTGCGCCCACGCCAACGGCCACCTGCAGGCCACAGGCCGCGATGCGCGCGGGCGCAAGCAGTACCGTTACCACCCCGACTGGGCGAAGGAGCGCGACGCCGGCAAGTTCGACCGCATCATCGCCTTTGGCGAGGCCTTGCCCACGCTGCGGCGGCGGTTGTCGCGGGATCTGAAACGGCCGGGTTTCCCTAAGGAAAAGGTGCTGGCCATGGTGGTCGCGTTGCTGGCCGACACCCTGGTGCGGGTCGGCAATGAGACCTATGCGCAGCAGAACCGGTCATTCGGACTGACCACACTGCGTAACCGTCATCTGGAGCTGCTGCGTGGCGGCCGGGTGCGCATGCGTTTCCGCGGCAAGTCCGGGCAGCTGCAGGAGGTGACCGTGGGCGACCGCAGGCTGGGGCTGCTGGTGCGGCGCCTGCAGCAGCTGCCGGGGCAGGCGTTGTTCCAGTACCGCGATGACGACGGTGCGCTGCAGCCGGTCGACTCCGGTGCGGTGAACGACTACCTGCGCGAGGTGATGGGCGAGGACTTCACTGCCAAGGATTTCCGCACCTGGGGCGGGACCGTCGCGGCGGTGCAGGCGTTTGCTGCCACCGAGCTGCCGGAACCGGCCAGCCAGCGTGCGCTGGCGCAGGCACAGCGCAGCGTGGTGTGCCAGGTGGCGGCCCGGTTGGGCAACACGCCGGCGGTGTGCCGCAAGGCCTATATCGACCCGTGCGTGTTCGTCGGCTGGGAGCGCGGTGAACTGGCCAAGCTGGCCGGCCTGCGCGGGCCGCGCCAGTGGGAGCAGGCCACCCTGCGCGTGCTGCGCAGGGCACGCCGGCTCAGCCGCAGTCGTCAGCCGCAGTAGATCGCGACGATATTGTTGGTGCGGCCCTTCTCGATGGTCAGGCGGTCGCCGCCTTCGCTGGCCGGTGGCACCCGCGGGCCGTCGTGGCGCAGGACCCGCACGTGCAGGCTGTCGCTGTCCACGCGTGCACGGGCCACAGTGGCGTCCGAGGCGGCCAGGCCCACCGCGCCGCGCACCCTGTCGCTGTGGCACTGGCCGGAAATCACGCCGTCGATCGGCTGCACCTGGGCCATCGGTGTGCTGCTGCAGGCGGCGAGGGCAAAGCAGACGGCGGCGGTGGCGATGGCATGTTTCATGGAGGCGTTCCCTGTGTGGTTGCGTGCAGGGTGCGACGGCGCACGTGGTGGCGGAATGAATGCCGTGCACATCGTGGACACGGCGCGCTCACTGCCGCCAACAGCGTGCGTAGAGAGACTGCAGGTGCGGCGCGCGCCGCCCCCCCGGTAGTGTCGGCCGCTGGCCGGCAGCCCCGTTCCCTCCCGAGGAGACCTGCATGGCCACCACCAAGAAGACACCCGCCCGCCGAAAGGCATCGCCGAAAGTGCGTAAAGGCAGCACCCCGGCCAAGGCGGTCGCCGACCCCGATCGCCCGCGAGTAGTGAAGACCGCGACCCGCAAGGCGGCCGCCAGCGATCCGCGGGCAGCACGCGTCGCGGCCCGGCAGCGGCGCCTGCAGGACCAGGAGAAGGCCAAGGACGCCCGGGCGGCCAGCAAGGCCACGAAGAAGACCGCGACCCAGGCCGGCGCACGGCGCCAGCCGGAGGCGATGCCGGCGCAGCAGCTGGCCAAGCCCGGGCATGAGCACGAACTGGAGCTGGCGCCCCGCTTCCTTGCACCCGACTACGCGGGCAGCGGCAAGCTGCAGGGCATGCGTGCGATCGTCACCGGTGGCGACTCCGGCATTGGCCGTGCGGTGGCGGTGCTGTTCGCACGCGAAGGCGCGGACGTGGCCGTGCTGCACCTGGACGAGGCCGAGGACGCGGACATCACCCGCCAGCACGTGGAGCGCGAAGGCGGCCGTTGCATCGTGATCGCCGGTGACGTGCGCGATCCGCGCTTCTGCGACAAAGCGGTGAAGCAGGTGGCCAAGGCGTTCGGCGGCATCGACATCCTGGTCAACAACGCCGCGTTCCAGCTGCACTGCGAGCGGCTGGAAGACCTGGAAGACGCGCACCTGCAGGAGACCCTGCAGACCAACATCGGCGGTTACATCCAGATGGCGCGCGCGGTGCTGCCGCATCTGGGCGAGGGCGCCAGCATCATCAACACCGGTTCGGAAACGGGCATCTTCGGCAGCAAGGCGCTGATCGACTACTCGGCCACCAAGGGCGCGATCCATGCGTTCACCAAGTCGCTGGCCAGCCAGCTGCTGCCACGTGGCATCCGGGTGAACTGCGTGGCGCCGGGGCCGGTGTGGACGCCGCTGAACCCGGCCGACAAGCAGGCCGAGGACGTCGCCCAGTTCGGCAAGGACAGCGACATGGGCCGGCCCGCACAGCCCGAGGAACTGTCGCCCGCCTATGTGTTCCTGGCCTCTCCGGCCTGTGCCAGTTACATCAGCGGGGTGATCCTGCCGGTGATGGGCGGTCCACGTGGGTGAGACGGGGCTGCCGGCCGCTGGCCGGCAGCCTCAGGGCACGGTCAGCGCAGGCGCATAGAGATCGGCAATGCGTGGAATGAACTGCTGCGGATTGGCACCGACCAGGTTGGTCAGCACCACCACCGCCACGCCGCGCTCGGGATAGACCACGAACGCCGCACGCGCACCGCCGATACCTGCCACCTGCAGGTCGGGCGATGCGCGCAGTACCGGCCAGCCCTCCGCCCACGGGCCGGCACGGCCATCCGCCAAGCGCTCTGCGCTCCACATCCGCCGCAGGGCCGCCTCCGGCAGCAGGCGGCCTTCGGTCAGCGCGGCCAGCCAGCGCGCGGTGTCGTCGGCGGTGGTGAGGATGCCGCCACCGGCCCACAGCGAAGGCGGTATGTCGTAGAACCAATGCGACAGGCGTGGCGGTGCATCGGCCGCGTCGGTGGCACGCGGGGCCAGGCTGTACATCGTCGCCGCATCCGGAATCAGGTCGTAGCTGTCGCCGAAGGTGGTGCGTGCCATGCGCGCGCTGCTGAACTGGCCGGTGGCGAGGAAACGTTCGTAGGGCATGCCGGATTGCTTCGCGATGATCCGTGCCAGAAGAACGTAGTTGGTCTGGTTGTAGGCGAAGCGCTGCCCGGGTTCGGCTTCGACCGGCTGCGCAGTGACGGCCGCCCACGCCTGCGCTTCTGAGCCAGCGCCCAACAGCCCGTTCGCATCAAGGATGTCCGGAAGGCCGGAGGTATGCGCCAGCAGCTGGTGTACGCGTACGTCTCTCCACGCTGGTGGAAGATCATCCAGGTAACGCGAGGCCGGCGCGTCCAGATCCAATCGCCCCTCCTGCGCCAGCTGCGCGGCGGCCACGCCGGTGAACGCCTTGGTGGCCGAGTTGAGCGGGAAGCGGGTGTGGCGCGAAGCAAGCACGCCGTTCTCGACGTTGGCCAGGCCGTAGGCCTCGGACAGCACGATCTGCCCGTCCTTGACCACCGCGACCTGCAGCCCGGGGATGCGCTGCTGCATCATGATCTGGCGGATCAGGCGGCGGGTCTGGTCGTTGGCATGGTCCTGGCTGGCAGAGACGGCGGTGAAGGGCAGGGCACTGATGAGCATGAGCACGACTCGGAGCATTGGACGGAACATGCGGAATTCCAGCGGGCGTTGCGGATCGGATGCGGACAGCGCGCCAAAGGTTTAAGTGCTCGGCGCCGCTACCGTTCGTCGGCCCATGACTTCCGGGGGGTTGACTACAGCTGTCGTCAAGCTGACAGTGGCGACACGTGTAGTCAAGGGAGTGGTGTCATGCGTGGCAAGACCATCGGGGACCAGGAGCTGGCCCTGCTGCAGTACATTGATGAACATGCGCCGGCCAGCGTCGGCGAGGTCGCCAGTGGGTATGGAGAGGCCCGAGGCCTGGCCCGTTCCACCGTGCTGACGATGATGGAGCGGCTGCGGGCGAAGGGGTATCTTCAGCGCCGGCAGCAGGACGGCGTCTACCGCTACCAGGCCACCCGTGGCCCGCAGAGCGTGCTGCAGGGTGCCGTGGCCCAGTTCGTCGACAACACCCTGCAGGGCTCGGTGTCGCCGTTCGTGGCCTACCTGTCGCAGCGCCAGCAGGTCAGCGACAACGAGCTGGCCGAGCTGGAAGCGCTGGTCGCCCAACTCCAATCGCGTCGCCACGAGGGCTGAGCCATGGACACCACGATGCTGATCCCGATGCTGGAACGGCTGGGCTGGACCAGCCTGCAGACCGTACTGCTGGTGGCGCTGGTGTACGGCCTGTGCCGCGTGCTGCCGTCGCTGTCGGCGGCCACCCGCTGCCGCCTGTGGTGGCTGGTCTCGCTGCAGGCCGTGCTCGGCCTGTTCTGGAGCCAGCCGTTGCAGTTGCCCTGGCTGCCGGCCCCGCAGGCGGTGGCGATGACCGCAACCGACGTGGCCGCTGACATGGTCTACCCGCTGGCCCCGGAGGCCTCGGCACAGTTGCTGGCCGCGATGCCGATGCCTGCAGCGGACGTGCCGGCAGTGGCGTGGTGGGCCGTTGCACTGGCTGCGCTGTGGGCATCCGGCGTGCTGCTGATGGCGCTGCGCACCTTGGGTGAGTGGCGCCGCTGCCGCGCACTGCTGGCTGCGGCCTATCCCTGCGAGGACGAGGCGCTGGTACAGGCGCTGCAGCTGGCCTCCGATGCGCACGGCGTGCGTCCTGCGCCGCGGTTGTGGATGAGCACGCAGGTGGACGCACCGCAGCTGGTCGGGCCGTTCCGCCCGGTGCTGCTGCTGCCGGCCGGCGACAATGCCCTGCAGGGCGATGCGCTGGACCTGGCCCTGACCCACGAACTGCAGCACCTGCAGCGGCGTGACCTGCAATGGGGCCTGCTGCCTGCACTGGCCCAGCACCTGTTCTTCTTCCACCCGCTGCTGCGCCTGTCGGTGCGTGAATATGCACAGGCGCGCGAGGAAGCGGTGGATGCAGCCGTGGTTGGCCAACATGGCGCCAGCCGCCAGGCCTATGGCCGCCTGTTGCTGCAGTTGGGCGTGGCCCCGCAGCCGCATCTGGGCGTGGCCAGCGCCGCACCGAGCACCACCAGCCTCAAGCGTCGCCTGCTTTCGCTGCAGTCGCCCCGGTCCTGCCCGCGTCTGCTGGCGGTGGCGCTGACCGCTGCGGTGGTGGTGGTGGGCGTGGCGCCGATGCGGCTGGTCGCAGCGCCGGTGCCGCCCGCCCCGCCCGCCCCTCCGGCCGCGCCGAAGGCCGTGGCGCCGCCACCGCCTAGGGCCCCGGAAGCACCGTCCGCACCGCCGGCGGCCGCGGCTGCCCCAGCGGCACCTGCCGCACCGGCAGCCCCGGCCGAACCTGCTGACGCGACCGGGCCCGACGATGCCGACGTGGCCGACGTCGACGATTCCACCGGCATGGCCGAAGACGATGAAGGCACGGTGTCGGCCGCCCGCTCCATCACCACCTACGGCCGCCTGGACCTGGGCAAGTCGCCCCGGGAGGCTTTTGTGCTGGTCGATGGTGATTCGACTTTCGCCAACGGCGGCATGGACGACGTGACGGTGGCCCGCAGGCAGCTCGGCAAGGGCCCGGCGCTGTGGTTCCGCCAGGGCGACAAGCGCTATGTGGTGCGCGACCCGATGCTGATCCAGAGCCTGCAGCGTGCCTACAGTGGTGCCGCAGAGCTGGGTCGCCAGCAGAGCGAACTGGGCCGCCAGCAGAGTGCGCTGGGTCGCCAGCAGGGCGAACTCGGCAGGCAGATGGGTGAGATGAGCCGCCTGCAGGGCGAGGAGTCGCGCCGCATCGCACTGATTGCCGCCGAGGCTGCACGCAATGCGATGGCCGCCCACGACATCAACCGTGAGGCCGCCGCGGAAGCGGCGAAGGCAGCGCGCGGTGCAACCGGCGATATGGCCGTTGCGCGTGAGGCTGCACGCGAGGCCGCTGCCGAGGCACGTCGTGCGATGCAGGAAGCCCGCAGCGAGGCCACGCCGTCCGGCCGCACCCGTGACATGCGGCGTCTGGCCAACCAGCAGTCTGAACTGGCCAGCCGCCAGGCGGCACTGGGCAGCCAGCAGGCCGCGCTGGGTGAGCGCCAGGCACGCGTGCATGCGCAGGCATCGCAGCAGGCACAGCAGGTGATCGCGCGTGCACTGGCCAGCGGCAAGGCCGAGCGCCTCTGAAACGGCGGTAGCGCCGGGCCATGCCCGGCGCTACCAGCGGAACATCAACCGCAGCTGGCGCGTTCGATGCGGTTCTGCGCATCCACCTGCACGGTCACGCGGTCCTGGCGGAAGTCCATGGTCACCGCCATGCCAGGCTTGACCACCCGTGCATTGCGCGCGCCGCTGGCGCTGACCAGCTGCTTCACGGTGGCCTCGTCGGCGGTCTTGCCGGTGAAGGGTTCAAGCTTATCGGGCTGGCACTCATGCGGGCCATCGGCCGCCGGTGGCGGCGTGGTCTCATGCGCGGTACTGCTGCCGGCATGGCTGCAGGCGGCCAAGGGCAGGATGGCGAGCAGGACCAGGGGATTGAGGCGCATCGTCGGGCTCCAGGCGTGGATGGTGGCGGCAGTGTCACCGCTGCCACCGTCAGGGCATGTCAACGCTGCCCCGTGTCATTACTGCCCGACCAGCGCCAGTGTCTCGCGCTCGCGCTGTTCCTCGCGCACCAGCCGCTGCAGCAGCAAGGCCAGCGTCACCACGTCCTGATGATTGTGATCGGCCACCCGGCGCAGGTTCACGGCGTCGCCGCCACGCAGGAAGCGCAACCATGCTCCCGGTGCCTCCGAGCCCGGCAGGTCGTCCTCGCGCACCACGCGCAGCAGCTGGCGCTCGATGGTGGACAGCCTGCAGTTCTCCCAGGTGCCGCGATAGCGGCGACGGGTGGGGTAGAGCAGGTCGACGTGGTCCAGCGCGGTGATCGGATCGCGTTGGCGCGCCAGCCGGTAGCGCGCCTTCAGCAGCGGCGCATCGTAGCTGCGGCCGTTGTAGCTGCAGAACACGGTGGAGGGCTGCAGCCAGCTGGCGAAGGTGGCCAGCATCGCTTCTTCCGCAGCCATGGTGGACATCAGCAGCTGGCGGATGCGCAGGCCTTCGCCACGCTGCGGGCACACGTACCAGTCGGCCGCGCCGATCATGAAGGCACGCGTGCCGGTGCCACCGGCCAGGCCGGTGGTCTCGGTATCGAAGAACAGCAGGTCGCGCGCAGCTACGTGCTGGTCCTCGCGCTTGGCGAAGGCCAATGACAGCGGGGCGGTAGGGATTGGTTGCGGCTGCAGCGATTCGATCAGGAACAGGCCCGGTGCGATCTGCTCGCCGGGCAGCTGACGATCCTGTGCGCTGGCGCGTGCCGGCGTGGTACTGCCGCGGGAGCGCAGGCCGAGCAGGCGATGCAGGCTGCCTACTTCCGGCCGACGCAGCGGTACGGGTGCCGGTGCGGAGGCCGCAGCGCCGGTCGGCTTGTGGCGGATTTCCTGTTCGACCCAGGCGAACACCGAACGTTCGGCCGGTGGTTGCCGCGCATCGTTGGCGGCCACGGGCGCCGGTGGCGCAGGGGGCGCGTCCGGCGCGGCCGGTGTGATCGCCTTCGGGTCGCCGGCCTGCTTCCGCAGCAGGCGCAGCTTGTCCAGGCTCAGGCTCACGGTGCCAGCAACTCCATCGGCTCGCGCGTGGTGATCACCACGTCGGGCACATGCTGGCAGGCGTCGGCATCGAACAGGTCGAGCACGCGCAGCGCCAGCGTGCGCGGCGAAGTCTCATCGTCTTCCTGCGCGGCCAGCACCGGACCCACGCAGGCCGGGCAGCCAGCCTTGCAGTCGCAGCGCTGCACCAGTTCGCGCGCGCGCTGCACCAGCTCGGCCTGGCGTTGCCACAGCGGTTCGCTGAGGCCGACACCGCCGGGGAAATTGTCGTACAGGTACACGGTGGGCACGAATTCCTGCAGCAGCTCCACTCCAGCGGGATCGCCCTCGCTGCCGCGTAGCTGGCCACGGCCACTCTGGTCGGCGATGGCGAACCAGGAACCATCGCCGTTGCCGACCGACTTCTGCAGGTCGCGCGCATCGGCCATCACCGCCACGGTGGCAACGATGTGCAGCGCGTAGGCGGCGCCGAGAAAACCATCCAGCGCATCCTGCTTGCTGGCGAACGCACGCAGCAGCAGCGCCTGAGGCAGCTGCCACCACACCGCCGTGGTGTGCAGTTCCTGGTCAGGCAGGTTCACCGGGCCGTAGCCGATGTTTTCGTGGGTGTAATAGCGGATCTTCTTGTAGCCGGCCACGCGCCGCACTACATGCACTTCGCCATGGTGCGAATCGCCACGGCCGGCCACGCCGCCGTCGAAACGGTCCAGCACCTTGAGCTTGGTGAAGTCGATGCTGTCGGTGTAGTAGTCCACGTGGGTACGGGTGACGTAGGCCTTGCGGCCCTCCCAGTCCAGCGTCTCCACCTGGTACGGGGTGGACTGCACCATGTGGATCGCCCCTTCGTACAGGGTGAGTGCGGCGGCGGAGTAATCGACCTCGGCGATGATCTGCTGGCGGCCATCGCTGCGGTCGACCACCACGAAGTTACCGTCGGCCACCGCGCGCAGGCTGACCGCATTGGCGGGATAACTGTCGGCAATCCATTCCCAGCGCTCGCCTTCGCGGTGGATCACTTCGGTCTCTGCCAGCGCTTCCAGGAATACCTCCGGATCGATCGGGCCGAAGCCATCGCCGACCCGGAACGGCAGCTCGAAGGCCGCGCACCGGATATGGTCGAACAGGATCAGCGGCTGGTCCGGCGCGATACGCGCGTGCTCGGGCGAGGCCTCGGCGAAGAAATCCGGATGTCGCACCACGTACTGGTCCAGCGGCTGCGAACTGGCCACCATCACCCCCAGCGCGGGCTGCTGGCGGCGACCGGCACGGCCAAAGCGCTGCCAGGTGGCGGCCACGCTGCCGGGGTAACCATTGAGGATGACCACGTCCAGGCTGCCGATATCCACGCCCAGTTCCAGCGCCGACGTGCTGACGATGCCGTCGATGTTGCCGGCACGCATCGCGCGCTCGGTCTCGCGCCGCTCGGTGGGCAGGTAGCCACCGCGGTAGGCGCGGATGCGCGGCGGTTTGCGCGGGTCGTGGTCGAAGATGTCCTTCAGGTACTTGGTCAGCACTTCGACCATCAACCGGGTCTGCGCGAACACCAGGGTCTTCAGCCCGGACTTGATCGCGATGCGCGCGATGCGGTTGCTCTGCGACCGCGCCGAGGCGCGCAGGCCCAGGTCCGGATTGATCACCGGCGGGTTCCACAGCAGCACCTGTTTCGGCCCGCTGGGCGCGCCGGATTCGGTGATGGCGGTGACCGGCGCCTCGATCAGCGCCTCGGCATGTGCCTGCGGGTTGCCGATGGTGGCCGAGCACAGGATGAACTGCGGTTGCACGCCATAGAACGCGCAGATGCGCTTGAGCCGGCGCAGCACGTTGGTGACGTGGCTGCCGAACACGCCGCGGTAGGTGTGTACTTCGTCGATGACGATGTAGCGCAGGTTCTCGAAGAACTGCGCCCACTTGGTGTGATGCGGCAGGATCGCCTGGTGCAGCATGTCCGGATTGGACACCACGATGTCGCCATGCAGGCGGATCGCCTGGCGCGCATCACCCGGGGTATCGCCATCGAAGGTGAAGGCCTTGACGCCCAGATCGCCAGCACGGTTGAGTTCCAGCAGCTCGGCCACCTGGTCCTGTGCCAGCGCCTTGGTCGGGAACAGGTACAGCGCCTTGGCCTTGTCCTGCATCGCCGCGCTGACCACGGGCAGGGTGTAGCACAGCGACTTGCCGCTGGCGGTGGGGGTGACGATGGCCACGTGCTCACCACGCTGGCTGGCCTCCCAGGCCTCGGCCTGGTGGCTGTAGAGCTGCTCGATGCCGCGTGCCTTCAGGGCCGCGGCCAGGGCCGGCGGTACCGCATCGGGAATGGGGGCATAGCGGCCCTCGCGGCCGGGAATGGCAAAGCTGCCGGTGATGCGGTCCTGGTAGCGGCGCTGCAGGCGCGCGCTGAGCAGGGCGCCGTCACGGGCAGGCAGGCCATCGCGGGTGGCGAGCTTCTGCTCGGCATCGGCGGTGCGCTTGGCGAGTTCGTAAGCCATGGAAGAGGAAGCGGGGACGGATTGCGAGGGGTCACATGGCACCACATCCACGTCTCAGGATGTGAGACATCGCGCGCGAAGGGCGTGAACCGTTCATTGCCACGGACGGGTCCGGACGCTGCGCGATGTCCGCGTCAAGCGCCTCATTGCGGCGGAGGAACTGCACCATGCAGACCACAAACCGCATCGCGTGCCAGCCCAACGCCAGCAATGCCGCCGCCCGCCACCCAGACGCAAGCGGCCAGCCCAGCTCCAGGTGCTGCGACAACGGCGGCCGACGCGGCAGGCGTATGGAGGGAGCTGTCATCAGCGAGGCCTTACCGGGAAAACCGCAGGATGCCGTCCCCATCCCCCGGCGGGAATGAAGTTCGTTGCAAACTTCGGCGCCCAGGCCGCGCAGCGATGATGCGTGACACACCCTGAATGCCCCCGCCGATGCCAACGAAATCTGAAGCCCGCATCCGTATCCTTGTTCACTGGACGCAACCAACAGGGTGGATGGCTGTGGCACGACCGGGAACGCAGGGAGCACTGCTGGCCAGCCTGTTGCTGGCGGGCGTCGCGCAGGCGCAGCAGGCAGCGCCGGTAGCGGTGTCCGATCCTGTGCCCGCTCCCCCTGTTGATGCCCCGGCAGCACCTGCCGCGCCGATCTCCACCACCCTGCCGCAGGACAATGTCACCACACTCGGCGAAGTGCGTGCGCTCAAGCCCGATGACGAGCCGGTGGACCTGTACCGCTTCAAGAACCCGGTGAAGTTCGGCGACAACCGCTTCAGCCGTGACTGGAGCGAGCCGCCGTCGCCGGAGCAGGTCAGCATGGGCGGTGGCTACATCATGATGGGCGTGGTCAAGGGTGTGATGGCGGCAGCCAAAGGCATCAACAAACTCACCGGCGGGCCGGACCAGATCCAGGCGGCCGTGGCGCGGCCACCGCCAGAGCTCAGCGCCGAACAGCAGCAGCGCGCGCTGCGGTTCTCACAGGAGCAGGATGCCGGCGACACAGCGCCAGTGAAGTAGGCCGGTATATGCTGCTGGCCCCCCACCGGTAATGCTGTCATGTCCCTGCGTTCGTTCTGCCTGCTGGCCGCGTTGCTGCCGGCCTCCGCCTTCGCGTCCGATATCGCCGATGGCGGCGCCTGCCGCAATGGCGCATTCCCCTCCGAACAGAGCCGGTTCGCGCTGGCGCGGGTGGTCGATGTACCGCGCCTGTACCTGCTCGGCGACATGGATGGCTGCCCCGCCAAGGGCGAACCGGCCTGCCGCCAGCGCAGCTATGTGGTCAACGGCGATACGGTGGTGACCGGTCGCGACCTGGGCCGTTACCGCTGCGCGTTCTTCCCGAACAAGGTGGGCGGCAGCGCCGGCTGGGTCGACCGCAGCAAGCTGCAACCGTTGCCGGTAGCCGTGCCCACGCTGCAGGACTGGGCGGGCAACTGGAAGGACGGCGACAACGGCCTGCGCATCACCGTGCAGGGTGGGCAACTGCATGTGGAAGGGGACGCCTACTGGCCCTCCGCCAACCCCACGCCGGAGCAGCGCCCGTATGGGCCGAACTTGGGCCAGGTGGAAGCGCGTGCCATACCGCAGGGTGCCGATGTCGAGTTCGCCGAGGACACGTGCCGGGTTCGCGTGCACTCACTGGGTGAGGTGCTGATCGTGGCCGACAACAGCGAATGCGGTGGCATGAACGTGCGTTTCAACGGTGTGTACCGGCGCGCCGGAAAACGTTGAAGGGCGCATGAGGATTGGGGCCAGTAGATCCACGCCACGCGTGGGTGCTGCCCGCGATTCAATCGATGCGGTCAGCGCCGCCGCTCCAGCCACCACAGCAGCGAGGCGCACAGCACGAACGCCAGCCACCACGGCCAGCGCGAGCCCGGCACGGGTTGCACCACCGACGCGTCTGCCAGCGTGCTGGCAGCCAACGCCCGCGTGGTCGCATCGATCATCACCTGTCGATGCAGCGTCGGTGCATCCTTCGGGTCGAACACGTAGCGCCAGACAACGCTGTCGCCATGCTGCAGGCGTTGCCAGCCTGCCTCACGGGGCCACCAGCCGGCGCAGCGCAGCGCCGATGTCGCGCCATCGACAATCAGGGGTACAGCGTCACCACGTTTGTTGAAGACCTGCAGCGGCGCTTGCACGCCACACAGCGCCTTCCGTTCGCCTGCCCAGCTGATCGGCTGCGGTGACCACAGCGCATCATCGCTGTCCTGTGCGCGCGCCAGCGTGGCCACCACGCTGCTCCAGAGTTCGCCATGGCGGTCATCGCGCCCGGCCAGCACCCAGCGCCAGCTGTCGGTCAGCGGCAGCAGGCCGATGCGGCCCCTGCCAACCACGCGCCAGCCACCGATGGCGTTGCCAGCTCGATCGTGCAGCAGTGCGCTGCCGCCCGGCGCCTGCAACGCCAGTGCTTCCAGCGAAGGCAGCGCGGCACTGTGCGAGCTGCGGTCGGCCTCTTCGCCGTAGCCGGTGGGCAATGTGCCGGCGGCGAGCGGGCCACGGCGTGCGGCGAGGATCGCGCCTTCGCCATCGGCGGGAAGTTCGAGGGTGCGGCTGCTGCCATCGCCCTGCACGGGCAGGCCCAGATCGCGGAGGCGCTGGCGCGCACTGGCCGAAGGTGCGCCCGCACTGCGTACCAGCACGCCCAGTCCATCGCGCAGTGCCTGGCGCACGGTGGCCAGCTGGCCTGCACTCAATGCCGCGAGGCTGCGCTCGTCCAGCAGCAGCAGATCGCTGCGCGTGAGCGATGCTGCATCAATCGCCACCGCGCCATCGCCGATGCTGAGTCCGGCCCCGGTATCCGCCTGCACCTGCACACGGATGCCGGCATCGGCCGCCCAGCGGCGCAGGTACTTCAGCTCTGGGCCCGGCGCACTGGCGCGCACCAGCAGGCGCAGCGGTGCGGCCGGCAGGGTCTGCTGCGGCACCGGGACGCTGTCCACCACATGGCCGTCGGCATCGAGCAGGCGCAGCTTGAACACGCTGCGGCCTTCGGCGCGGGCGATGCCGCTCAGCTGCACGCGGCCGTCGTCGGCAACGTCCGTGCGATCGACCACGCTGCCGGCCGGGTCGAGCAGTTCTGCTTTGGCCTTTGCCGCGCCACGCGCCTGGGCCAGTACTTCGAAGCGTGCACCGGGGGCCACATCGGCCGGTGCTTGCAGCGCGATCCAGCCGCGCGGCTCCGGTGCGGCCTGCCAACGTACATCCGACGGCAGCACCGTGTCGCGGTCACGTGCGGCCAGGCCTGCACCGACCAGCGTCAGCGTGGCGGCCGGATGCTGGCGCAGCGCGGTGGCCAGGTCGGGAACGCGCTGTGCGCCGGGCACATCGGCAGCTTCGGGCAACAGCAACAGCGGGCCTTCGCTGGCCGGGGGTGCGCCGGCCTTGCCGGCATCGACGCCAAGCACGACCAGCCCGCCTGCGGGCTGCTGGCGGGTGGGCGGCATCAGGCAGAAGTACAGCAGCGTGGCGACGATGACCTGCAGTGCGATCACGCTCCACCGGCGGCCAGGGTGCGTTGTGCTTCCACGCAACTGGCGCACGCTGGCGATGACCACGACCAGAGTGAGTGCCAGCGCAATCCACAGGTTCAGGCTGGTGGCGGTCATGGCTGCGCCTCCAGCGCATCGAGGTAGCGCTGGCCCATCGCATCGGCCGCACTGCGCCGCATCGCCTGCGGCATTGGACGCTGCAGCGCGCGCCACAGCTGCGCACGCAGGCGCTGGCGACAGTCGATGCAGTCGGGCTCGATGCGCAGCTGCTCGATGGCCGCAGCCAGATCCAATGCATCGGGCAGGTAGGCCGCGTTGCGCTGCTGCCAGGCCGCGAGCGCATCGAGATCCGGTGCGCCGTTGTCATCACCGAGGCGCTGCCAGGCTTCAACGATGGCCGGATCGGGCGGGGTGCGCGCGGCCAATGGCAGTTCGCGACTGGCCAGTCCGGCGCGATCACCGCCCAGCCGGCGGCTTTCATCGATGGGTGGCAGCTCCGGCCCGACCCGGGCCAGGTAGATGCGCTCGGCCTGCTGCACCTGCTTGATGAAGCCCAGCGCCTTGTAGGCAAATGGCAGCGCCTGCTGCGGGCGGCCCTGGCGCAGCTCACCTTCGGCCGACCACATCTGGTCAAGCGCGGCCTTCAACGTGGCGCGGGTCTGCGGATCGAGCAGGGTCGCCGCCTCGGCGTGGTCGTGGGTGTGGCCATACTCGGAGAGCACGTCGGTGTCGCTGCCGAACACCGGTGGCGTATCGGCATTGGCCGGCTTGCCGCCGTGATCATGGTCATGCGCGTCGTGCGCGCCGGCCTCGGCGCCATGGTCGTGATCGTCGTCGTGGTCGCCGGCGGACGGCGTATCGCTGGTGGGCAGGTCGCTGGTCGGCGGTGGCTTCGGTGCACCTTCGCTTTCCTCGCCCAGGAACTGGCCGTAGCGCAGGCGCAGGATGCGCTGGTCGACACCGATCGCATCGCTGCGCTTCACGAAGTCCTCGTCGGCCAGGCTGCGTCGCTGCCGGATCAGGGCTTCGGCATCGATGATGATCTGCCGCTGGCTGCGGAAGTACGCAGGCAGGGTCTTCTTGATGCGGCCTTCGAGCTCCGCACCGAGCGCGACTTCGGCGCTGGGTAGGCGCAGGATCACGCTGCTGCTGCGCCCGGTCTGCGGCGTGGGTGCATGGTTGTCGCGCACTTCCAACTGGGCGATCACATCGTTGCCGGGCTGCGCGCCCAGCGCAGCCAGATCCAGGGTATGGGCGAAACGTCGCGCGGTGGCTTCGCCGCTGCCGGCAAGCGTGATGCCGCGCTTCACGAAGGTGATGTTCTCCCCGCTGCCCTGGGTGGTGGTGATCGACAGCGTTGCCTGCGCCGCGACACCGTAATCGTCGTTGGCTTCGAAGCGCAGTGCCCACTGTCGTTGCCCCGGCGTGCCCAGCACCAGGCTGGCCGTGGGCTCCAGTACGCGCACGCTGGGTGCACGGTCGGCCACCACATCCAGCCGATGCAGGCGGGTCTCTGCCAGTGCCGGTTCGCTCACCACGCGGTACAGCACCGGCGCGCGTGCCACATCCTGCGCCTGCCACTGTCCTTCGTGCTCGCTCAGCGGCAACCTGCGACCATCGTGGAACTGCAGCCATGCCTTGTCCGGTGCGCGGTCGAAGCGCAGCGACCAGGACAGTCGGCTGTCGGCGGCGACCTTGGCGTCCAGCGCATTCTGGGTAAGCGTGGCCTGGCCGGTATAGGCCGGTGCGTCGATGCGCAGGCGGGCGGACTGCAGGCGTAGCGGGCCTGCGGCGGCCGTGCTGCCCGGCGCTGAGGTGCGGACTGGCGCGGAACCGGGGTTCGAACGTGGCCAGCCGACTGCCAGCACAACAATGGCCAGGCCTGCGATCCAGCACAGCGCCAATGCCCCAGGCGGCCAGTGTGGACGCAGCTCCGGCATCGCGCGTTCCAGCGTGGCCAGCACATGCGCACGCTGGCGCTGCTGCAGCGGATTGAGCGTGGCGGCATCGGCGAACAGCAGATCGGCACTGTCCTCGCTGGCACCGCTGCCATCAAGGTGGCGTTGCAGCCACTGCCGGTCCAGTTGGCGGGCATGCGCAGTGGCGAAGCCCGCACACGCGACCAGGCTGATCGTACCGACGACGCAGGCGATATCGAAACCTGCCAGACGCAGGGCCAGCCCCGCCGCAGCCAGCGCCCATGGCAGGCCCAGCAGCAGGGTGATGAGCGCACGGCGCCGGCGCGCACGTTGCCAGGCGTGCTGCAAGGTATTCATGCGGCCACCCTGCGGCGGGCGCTGCTGGCCATCCAGCGTTCCAGGGCGAACAGCAGCACGATAGCCAGCAACAGCCAAGGCGTCGGCTCACGCAGCGGTGGTGTTGCAGCAGGCAATGCGGCCCGCTGCGGTGCCTGGTCACGTGCATCGCCCAGGCGCGGAGCCGTGGGTGGCTGCAGCGCCAGCAGCAGGGCACGCGGCAAGTTCGGATCGCGCAGCGCGGCGTTGCTCGTGGTATTCCAGTCGCCCGGCAGCGCCAGCAGATAGCCGTGGCCGACGCGTTGTTGCCACAGCAGCGGTGCGCCCTCCGCGTCGCGCAGCAGGATGCGGGCGTCGGCAGCGGGCATGCCGGCGGTGATGACACGACCGCCGTCGCGCAGCCACGCCTGCCAGTTCGCCGGCAGTGCATCGCTGCGGCTCCACACGCCGATCTCGCCGCGTTCGGGCAGGGCATCCACCGACAGCGGAGCGAGCGTTGCCTGCACGCCCCACGCGCGCCGCAGTGCGTTCAACCAGTGCTGGGCAGTGGCGGATGCCTCGCCGTGCGCGCGCAGCTGCGGCAATGCCGCTGCAGTCTGCGGCGGTGTGACCGGCATCGGCTGCGTGTGCCATTGCACGTCGCGCGACAGCTGCAGGCGGGCGCCATCTAGGCCGGGCAGGGGATCGGGAACGTGCACGGTCAACGCGGTGCCCGCAGGCAGCTGTGCGTCCAGTTCGCGCAACAGGCTGGGCAGGGATGCGCTGGATGCCGGTGGTGCCTGATCGATGGCGGGGAAGCCAGGTGCCAGCCAGTGCCAGTTGCCATCCTCGGCCGCTCCACGCAGTGCCGTAGCATCCAGGCCCGGCGCTACCACGGTCCATGCAGCGGGGGGCGCTGCCGGGCCCGTCAGCGCGGGCCGCGCCAGCAGCAGCGCCAAGGCTGCCAGTAGCAACAGCCGCACCAGCAGCAACGGCCAGTCATCGAAGCGGATGCGCTGGCGCGGCCGTATCTGTGCACGCAGCCAGCGCAGCGCGGCGAAATCCAGTGGCGTATACGGATGGCGGCGGGCCAGGTGGATCAGCAGCGGCAGCAGCCCTGCGGCGAGAGCGGCCAGGCCGAGCGGGAACAGCAGGGTCATGCAGCGCCCCCACGGCCGAACAGCGCTTGCAGCGGCTGGTCCAACGGTTGGTCGAGCCAGCCGGTGGCACTGGCGATGCCGCTGGCCTGCAGGCGCGCACGTAATGCGCTGCTTGCGTCAGCGAAGCGCTGCAGGTAATCGGCGCGGATCGCCGCGCCGTCGCCCAGCAGTTCCTCGCCGGTTTCCGGGTCGCGGAAGCGGTGGCCGGCGTCGAACGGGAAGTCGCGCTCGTCGGCGGTCAGGATCTGCAGCAGTGCCACTTCGCGGCGTGCGCTGGCCAGCTGTTCCAGCAGCACAATGCCGGCCTCGTCAAAACCGTCGCCGATCGCCAGCAGCAGGTCGCCCGGGCGCACGCGTTCCCACAGCGGCCGAAGGCGATCGGCCGCAGGCCAGGCGCCGCGCGCCTGCAAGGCATGCAGTTGCAGATGCACGCGATCACGCTGGCGTGCGCCGTTCGCCGCGGGAACCAGCCGCAGGCCATCGCCATTGATCGCCAGCAGGCCGAAACGGTCGCCCTGCTGCAGGGCCAGTTCGACCAGGCATGCGGCCACGCCGCACATGTGGTCCAGGCGCGTGCGTTGCGGCACCGCGCGATCGGCCTGGCCGGCCGAGGCGGTGGCATCGAGCAACAGCCAGACCGTGATCGGGCTTTCGCGTTCGGATTCGCGCACGAAAAAGCGGTCCGAGCGCGCGTACAGCTTCCAGTCGATCTGGCGCAGTTCGTCCCCGGGCTCGTAGGCTCGGTACTGAGCGAATTCGAGACCGGCACCGCGGCTGCGGCTGGCGTGCTGGCCGATGCCGCTCGCCCCGCTGGCCAGGCGCGGCCGCAACCGCAGCAGGCGCAGGCGCGCACGCAAGTCCGGTGGCAAGGTCAGCGGGGTACCGGCGTTCACGCGTGGCTCAACCCGGGAACGGCACGGCCTGCAGCAGGGCGGCGACCACGTCGTCGGCACGCTTCTGCTCGGCTTCGGCGGCGAACGACAGCAGCAGGCGATGGCGCATCACCGGTGCGGCCAGTACCTGCACGTCCTCGCGGGTGGCGGCGAAGCGGCCCTGCAGCAGTGCGCGCGCTTTTGCCGCGAGCACCAGCGACTGGCCGGCGCGCGGACCGGCGCCCCACTTCACCCACTGGTTGATCGCTGCCGGTGCGCCTTCGCCCGGCCGGCTGGCACGCACCAGGCGGGTGATCCAGGCCAGCACATCGGGGCTGACATGCACCTGGCGCACGGCCGCCTGCAGTGCGGTCACCGCTTCGGCATCCATCACCTTCGGCACCGCGTCGGTGGTACCGCCGGTGGTCTGTTCCAGGATCTGCCGCTCCTCGTCTTCGCTGGGGTAATCCACCAGCACGTGCAGCAGAAAGCGGTCCAGCTGTGCCTCCGGCAGCGGGTAGGTGCCGGCCTGCTCGATCGGGTTCTGCGTGGCCAGCACGAAGAACGGCGCGGGCAGCGCGTAGGTGGTGCCGGCGTAGCTGACCGTGCGCTCCTGCATCGCTTCCAGCAGTGCGGCCTGGGTCTTGGGCGGGGTACGGTTGAGTTCGTCGGCCAGCAGCAGGTGGGTGAAGATCGGGCCCTGCTGGAAGCGGAAATGGCGATGGCCGGTGCCGTGGTCTTCTTCCAGCAGCTCGGTGCCGAGGATGTCGCTGGGCATCAGGTCGGGGGTGAACTGCACGCGCCGGAACTGCAGCTCCAGCGCCTGCCCGAGCGAGCGCACCAGCAGGGTCTTGCCGAGCCCGGGCGCGCCTTCCAGCAGGCAGTGGCCGCCGGCCAGCAGGCCGATCAGCAGCTGCTCGACCACGGTGTTCTGGCCCACCACTGCGCGTGCAAGCGCGGCGCGCAGCGCATCCAGGCGCGGCAGCAGGGAATCGAGGTCGGGGGAGGTCATGGGCGTGCAGGTCCTATCAGTTGTTCAACGCGTACATCACGATGTTGACGCCGAAGCGGGTGTTGTCTTCGGCCAGGAAACGCTTGTTGCGCCAGTCGTAGTCCCACTCGCAGCCGTAGTCCTTGTTGCTGTAGAGCAGCCCCAGGCGGCCATCGACCTCGATGCCCTTCAGGTAGTCGTGCACCAGGTCGTCGCCCCAGCCGTTGAGTTCGAAACTGGTGGCGGGCGGGCCGTCGGGGAAGCGGAAGAAGCTGCGGTACAGCGGGTGGCTGTTGGGCAGCTTCTGCAGTGCCTTCGGGCCGAACAGGCGACCCATCTGCGCCTCGAACGAGGTGGCGAACAGGCCATCGATGTCGTGGTTGCAGTCGTCCACGAAGACGAAGCCGCCATTGCGCACATAGCGCACGAAGTTCTGCCGCTCGGCGGCATTGAACTCCACCAGCGTGTGGCCGGCCAGGTAGCAGAACGGCGCTTCCAGCATGCGCGGGTCGGCCAGTGCCACCACGTGCTCCTGCGGGTCCACGCGCAGCGAGGTGTAGTCGATCAGCGAGGTGATCAGGTTGGACGGCATGCGCGCGTCCACGTCCCAGTCACCGGAGTCGTACTGCAGGCGGGTGAACCAGAAGTCGTAGCGCGAACTGCGCGGGCCTGCCTGTGCCCAGGCCGGCAGCGCCGCCGCCGAAGCGGCAGCAGCCAACCAGCGCAGGCAGGCCCGGCGATCCATCAGACCGCGTCGGACAGCGAGGTGAAGGTGAAATCGCGCAGCTTCATTGGCGGGATCATCATCACGAAGCTGGATTCATCACCGGCCACGCGCACCGGCCTGCCCAGCTCTTCGATGTTGTTGAGCATGATCACCGGCGATTCGTTGAAGCGGAAGTTCTTCACCGGATGCTTGATCTGGCCGTTCTCGATGTAGAAGGTACCGTCGCGGGTCAGGCCGGTCAGCAGCACGGTCTGCGGATCGACCATGCGGATGTACCACGTGCGGGTGACCAGGATACCCTTCTGGGTGCCGCGTACCAGCTCGGCGGTGCTCTTGTCGCCACCACTCATCAGCAGGTTGCCCGGCGAGGCCTTGGCGGTCTTGCCCTGCTTCTGCGCCCAGAAACGCGAGTAGTCCAGGTTGGCGATCCTGCCGTTCTCGATGATCGCCATGCGTTCGCGCGGCAGGCCTTCGTTGTCCCACGGCAGCACCGGCGCCTCCGGATGCCACGGGTCGGCGATCATGGTCACGCGCGGGTCGTAGACCTGCTCGCCCAGCTTGTTGCCGCCACCCTTTTTTGACAGGAAGCTGCGGCCTTCATCGGCCGAGCGTGCGCTGAAGAAGTTCATCATGAAGCTGATCAGGCCTGCCGCTGCGGCCGGCTCCAGGATCACCGTGTACTTGCCCGGTTCCAGCGCCTTGGCTTCGGCCGATTCGGTGGCCTTGCGCATGGCGATGCGGATGTCCTGGTCGGCCTTGAAGTCGGCGGCATCCTTCAGGTTGCGGCCGACCCAACCCGAACCGCGGCCATCTTCGGTACGCACGGTGCAGGTGTAATCGAAGTTGGTGGTGCGCTGGTAGGCGAAGTTGCCGTTGCTGTTGGCGGTCGCCTGGAAGCCCTGGCCGTCCTCGAGGAAGCCGGCGGCAATGAGCCCGTTGCCACGGCACGGGGCGATCGAATCGGCGGCAACCTTCGCGCGGAAGGCCGGATCGATCGCGGCGGTGGATTCGCTGAAGGTCGGGCTGGGACGGTAGCTCTGCTTGCCGATGGCCGGCATGAACTCCGGGTTCTCCGGGGCCAGGCGCGCCAGGTCTTCAGCACGGCGCACCACGCGTTCCAGCGCGGCGTCGTCGAACTCGTTGATCGAGGCGGTGCCGACGCGCTTGCCGAAGGCGACGGTGACCGCCAGCTCGGTGTTGTCGACGATGCCGCTGGTGGAGACATTGTTCAGCGCGAAACGGATGTTGCCGCTGATCGCGCCGGACAGCACGGCGGTGCACTCGTCGGCCTTGGACAGGGCGATGACCTTGTCGAGGATGGCCTTGGCCTGGGCTTCGGTGAAGATACTCATGGTGTAAGGGCTCCTGACCGATCAGCCGAGGCTGCGTGCGGTGTTGATGACGTTGATGCCGTTGAAGCGCGCGGTGGACGAACCGTGCGAGACCGCCGAGACCTGGCCCGGCTGGCCCTTGCCGTCGAAGAACGAACCGCCCAGGCGGTAGTCGCGCTCGTCGGCCACGGCGGTGCAGGCATTCCAGAACTCCGGCGTGCGGATCTGGTAGGCCACGTCTTCCAGCATGCGGGTGATCTGGCCGTTCTTGATCTCGTAGAACAGCTGGCCGCCGAACTGCGCGTTGTAGCGCTGCTGGTCGATCGAGAACGAACCGTCACCGATGATGTAGATGCCGTTCTCCACGTCCTTGATCAGGTCGGGCACGCTCAGCGGCTTCTTGCCCGGTGCCATCGACACGTTGGCCATGCGCTGGAACTGCACGCTGGACCACGAGTCGGCATAGCAGCAGCCGTCGGACTCGCTCTTGCCGAGGATGTGGGCCTGGTCGCGGATGGTCTGGTAATCCACCAGCTTGCCGTTGCTGATCAGGTCCCAGCGCTTGCACTTCACGCCTTCATCGTCGTACGCCACCGCGCCCAGACTGCCCGGCTGGGTCTTGTCGGCGAAGATGTTGACCAGCTCGCTGCCGTACTGGAACTGCTGTTCGCGCTTGTCCAGGGTGGCGAAGCTGGTGCCGGCGTAGTTGGCTTCGTAGCCGAGCACACGGTCCAGCTCCAGCGGGTGGCCGATCGACTCGTGGATGGTCAGCCAGGTGTGTGACGGGTCGAGCACCAGATCGTACTTGCCCGGCTTCACCGACGGTGCCTTCAGCTTTTCCTGCGCCTGCCTGGCGGCGGCGACGGCGTCCTCCTTCATGTCGTAGGAGGTGCTGTAGTTGACCACGCCATTGGGGCTGTGCACCTTGCCGGCGGCGGCGCCGTCGAGGTACTCGTAGCCCAGCCCCATCGGCGAGGACAGGCCCTCGCGGGTGCGGAACTTGCCGCTGGACTTGTCGATGGCGGTGACCGTCATTGGCGCCCAGATGCGGTGCACGTCCTGGTCGATGTAGGAGCCGTCGGTGGAGGCGAAGTACTTCTGCTCGTTCACCAGGAACAGCATCGAATTGACGAAGCTGGCGCCGGCGCCCATCGCCGCGGCGTTGACGTCCAGCAGCAGATCGACCTTTTCCTTGATCGGCACCTCCATCGCATTCTTGCGGATCGGCGTGCGCCAGCTCACCTCACCCACACCCGGCGCCTTGGCCAGCTGCACCGGCGCGGTCTGCACGCCAGCATTGGCCTTGGCGATCGCCGCGGCCTGCTGCGCCGCCCTGGCCACATCGGCGGTACCCAGCGCATTGGTGGCGGCAAAGCCCCAGGCGCCGTTGACGATCACGCGGATGCCCACGCCGGTGGACTCGGTGTTCACCACGTTCTGCACCTTGTCTTCGCGGGTGATCACGAACTGCCGCAGGTAGCGGCCGATGCGCACGTCGCAGTAGGTGGCGCCGGCGCTGCGTGCGGCCTGCAACGCAGCGTCAGCCAGGCGCTTCTTCAGCGCCGGGTCCAGGCTGGACTGCAGCTGCTCGGCGGCGATCACCTTGCCGAAGAAGGAGGGCACGATCAGCCCGCCCGCGGTAAGCCCGGTCAGGGCCAGGAAGTCACGTCTTTGCAAGGCTGCTCTCCACGTCGAAGGATGGGTGGCTCATGCGCCGAGACTGCGCGCGGTGTTGATGATGTTGATGCCGTTGAAGCGGGTGGTGGACGAACCGTGCGAGACCGCCGAGACCTGGCCGGGCTGGCCCTTGCCGTCGAAGAACGAACCGCCCAGGCGGAAGTCGCGTTCATCGCAGATGGCGGTGCAGGCATTCCAGAATTCCGGCGTGCGGATCTGGTAGGCCGCATCCTCAACCATGCCGGCGATCTTCCCATCCTTGATCTGGTAGTACAGCTGGCCGCCGAACTGCGCGTTGTAGCGCTGCTGGTCGATCGAATACGAACCGCGGCCGTGGATCCAGATGCCGTTTTCCACGTTCTTGATCATGTCCTCGACACTGAGCGGCTGCTTGCCCGGTGCCAGCGAGACATTGGCCATGCGCTGGAACTGCACGCTGGACCAGGAATCGGCGTAGCTGCAGCCGTGCGATGCATCGCGGCCGAGGATATGGGCCTCGTCGCGGGTGGCCTGGTAGTCAACCAGGATACCGTCGCGTACGAGGTCCCAGCGCTGCGTCTTCACCCCTTCATCGTCGTAGCCGACGGCGCCGAGGCTGCCCGGCTGGGTCTTGTCGGCGAAGAAAGTGACGATGTCGCTGCCCCAGCGGAAGCCGGCATCGCGCTTGTCCAGCGTGGCGAAGCTGGTGCCGGCGTAGTTGGCTTCGTAGCCGAGCACGCGGTCCAGCTCCAACGGGTGGCCGACGTTCTCGTGGATGGTCAGGAACAGGTTGGACGGGTCCAGCACCAGGTCGTACTTGCCGGGCTTCACCGACGGCGCCTTCAGTTTCTCGCGCGCGTGGCGGGCGGCGGCGATGGCGTCTTCGACCGGGTCGTAGGAATCGCGGTAGGCGGTGATGCCGCCGGGCAGCTGGACCTTTCCACGCGCATCGCCATCGAGGAACTCGTAGCCCATGCCCATCGGCGAGGAGAGGCCGGCGCGGGTACGGAACCTGCCGCTGGCCTTGTCGATGGCGGTGGCGGTAAACGGCAGCCAGATGCGGTGAATGTCCTGGTCGATGAACGAGCCGTCGCTGGAGGCGAAGTACTTCTGTTCGTTGACCAGGAACAACGTGGAATTGATGTAGTCGGCGCCCGCATCCAGCGCGGCGGCGTTGAGCGCCAGCAGCAGTTCGACCTTGTCCTGGATCGGCACCGCCATGGCGTTCTTCCGCACTGGCGTCTGCCAGCGCACTTCGCCGACCGACGGCGTCGGCGCCAGCTGTACCGGCCGGGTCTGGATGCCGGCATTGGCGCGGGCGATTGCCGCTGCCTGCTCGACCGCGGCGCGCACGGCGGCCTCGGTCTGCTGATGGGTTGCAGCGAAGCCCCACGCGCCGTTGACGATCACCCGCACGCCCACACCGGATGATTCGCGGTTGGTTACATTGCCGACCTGGTGTTCGCGGGTGATGACCGACTGGTTGAGATAGCGGCCGATACGGACATCGCAGTAGCTGGCCTTGGCGGTGCGTGCGGCGGCCAGCGCGACCTCGGCCAGCCGCCTGCGCTGGGCGGTGTCGACCGGGGCCAGCAACTGCTCGGCGGCGATGGCACGGGAATGCGGCAGCAGCAGGCCCGCCAGGCCCAGACCGGAAAAAGCCAGGAACTCACGTCGTTGCACAGCGTTTCTCTCTCTCGCTTGCGTGCGGCCGACAATGGGTCGAGCCGATCACGTCAACTTCTCGACTTTCGCCAGCGCGGCGCGTGCGGGCAAGTGACTGCAGTCATGGTTGGTGGGGGTTTCGGCAGGGCTTGCAGCCCTGCACCTGCTTCAAGCCAGGGCAACGTCAACGTCAAAAGCGGGCATTCCGTGGGTGGGTGGGGCGGTGTCGGATTGCGGGGACGCCGTGAATCCGTCCATGGAGGCTTGGCAGCCGCATCCATGCGGCTGACACCCCGCACTCCGACACCGCCCCACCTTCGACAGATTTCGTGTGCTGTTGGTGGGTGTCGACCTTGGTCGACACAATCTGTCAGATATCGAAATGTATCCGGGGTCAGATCCGTTTTCCTGTGGAAAACGGATCTGACCCCAAGAGCCGTTCCAACAGACCGCAGGAAACCGTCGAAGGCGGGGTGGGTCCGGTTGCGGGGGCGTGAGCCGCATGGATGCGGCGACCGAGCCTCCATGGACGGATTTACGGCGTCCCCCGCAACCGGACCCACCCCGCAATCCCACAGGAAGCCCGCTGTTGCTGTTGCCGTTGCTTCGGCGGGTGCAGGGCGCCGCCCTGCCGAGCAACACCCCCTCGTGCACAATGGGGCCGACCCCGCCTGGACCCCGTCCTGATGTCGAGCAAGCCGTATTCAGAAGCCTGCGAACGCAACCGCGAACCCATCGCCGCCGCGCTCGACCCGTGGATGGGCGACCGCCACCGGGTGCTGGAGATCGGCAGCGGCACCGGCCAGCATGCTGCCTTCTTTGCCGAGCGCTGGCCCTGGCTGCGCTGGCAGCCCAGTGATCATCCGGACCACCTGCCAGGCATCGAGGCATGGCGTGCCGAAACGGCGTTGCTGAATCTGCTGCCGCCGGTAGCGCTGCAGGTGGAACTGCCGCCAGCGCCCGGCCTGAACCTGGCACCGGGCAGTACGTTCGATGCCGCATTCAGCGCCAACACCCTGCACATCATGAGCTGGGCACACGTCCAGTCATTGTTCGCGGCGCTGCCGCCCCTGTTGCGCCACGGTGCGCTGCTGGCGGTGTATGGCCCGTTCAACTACGGCGGCCGCTACACCAGCGACAGCAATGCGCAGTTCGATGCCTGGCTGAAGGCACGTGATCCGCGCAGCGGCATCCGCGACAGCGAAGCGGTGCAGGCGCTGGCCGCCGACCACGGATTCACCCGACTGGGGGATGTGGCGATGCCGGCCAACAACCGCCTTCTGCTGTGGCGGCTGGGCTGAACCGCCGGTAGCGCCGGCCGCTGGCTGGCAACCGATTGCCAGGAGGAATGCCGGCCAGCGGCCGGCACTACCATCAGGCCACCTGCACGATATGCAGCGCCTTCGGATTGCGCCACTGCGCCAGCAGGGCCGCTTCGCGCGCCTTGGCCTGCTCGAAATGCGCTTCCTTGACGTGGCCGAAGCCGCGGATGTGTTCGGGAATGCTGGCGATCTCCACCGCCAGCGTCAGGCGGTCGTCATCCAGGCCATCCAGCAGCACCTGCACAGTGGCCTCGTAATCACTGATCAGCTTGCGCTCCATGCGCCGCTCTTCGGTGCGGCCGAACACGTCGAAGCGGCCGCCACGCAGGAACTTCAGCTTCGCCAGCAAGCCAAACGCCTTGAACATCCACGGGCCGTATTCCTTCTTCAGCAACCGGCCCTGCTCGTCCTTCCTGGCGAACAGCGGCGGCGCCAGGTGGAAGCGCAGCTGATAGTCGCCCTCGAACTGCTGCTGCAGGCGTCGCTGGAAGTCGCCGCTGGTGTACAGGCGGGCCACTTCGTACTCATCCTTGTAGGCCATCAGCTTGAACAGGTAGCGGGCCACCGTCTCGGTCAACGCGGTGGAGCCGCCGATACGCTCGGCTTCGGTAGCGCGCACGCGTGCCACCAGATCACGGTAACGCGTGGCGTAGGCAGCATCCTGGTACTCGACCAGGAAGGCGGCGCGGCGCTCGATCATTTCATCCAGCGAGCGCGACAGGCGCGCGTCGTCCAGCGGCAGGAATGCCACGTCGCCACCGTGCGAGGGCAGGCCGCGCAGCTCGCGTTCGTCGCCGGTGTTGCGCGGTGCAGCGGTGGCGCCCCATTCGTTGCCCTCCCATTCGCCCGGCGGCAGCGGATGCAGCGGGCCCGGGGTGGATTCGGTATCGGTGTGGCGGTTGCGCACCAGGCCGGCGGCCTGCTGCACGGCCTGCGGATCGACCGCGGCCAGGCGGCCCCAGGCGAAGGCCTGCTGGTTCATGGCCACCGCAGCGCCATTGAGCTCGATGGCGCGCATCAGCGACTCGAACGACAGCGGCACCAGGCCCTGCTGCCAGGCGTAGCCGAGGATGAACAGGTTGGCGGCGATGGCATCGCCCAGCAGCGCGGTGGCCAGCTGGGTGGCATCGAGCAGCAACGGCTCCTGGCCGCCCAGTGCCACACGCACACCGGCGATGATGTCGGCGGCGGGGAACTGCATGTCCGGGCGGGTGGTGAAGGTACCCGGCATCGCTTCGTAGGTGTTCAGCACCACCTGCGAACGGCCGGCACGCACCTTCGACAGCGCCCAGTAGTCGTTGACCACCACCATGTCGCAGCCCAGCACCAGGTCGGCTTCACCGGCGGCAATGCGCACGGCGTGGATGTCATCCGGGCGGCGTGCGATGCGGATGTGCGTGGTCACCGCGCCACCCTTCTGCGCCAGGCCGGTCTGGTCGAGCACGGTCGCGCCCTTGCCCTCCAGGTGGCCGGCCATGCCCAGCAGCGCGCCAATGGTCACCACGCCGGTACCGCCGACGCCGGTGATCAGGATGTTCCAGGGCTGCTCAAGCGTGCCGCGGATCGTCGGCGCCGGCAGGTTGTCCAGCAGCGTGGAGGCATCGCGCTTGCTGCCCTTGCGCGGCTGGCCACCGTGCACGGTGACGAAGCTCGGGCAGAAGCCGTTCACGCAGGAATAGTCCTTGTTGCAGTTGGACTGGTCGATCTCGCGCTTGCGCCCGAACTCGGTTTCCTTCGGCAGCACCGACACGCAGAAGCTCTTCTTGCCGCAGTCGCCGCAGCCTTCGCAGACCAGCGAGTTGATCAGCACGCGCTTCTGCGGGTCTTCCAGCTTGCCGCGCTTGCGGCGGCGGCGCTTCTCGGTGGCGCAGGTCTGTTCGTAGATCAGGATCGAAACACCCTTCACTTCACGCAGGCGCTTCTGCACTTCGTCCAGTTCGCTGCGGTCGTGGAACTCGACATCGCTGGGGAAGTGCTCGCGCTGGCCGGTCCACTTGCCGATGTTGTCCGACAGCACCACGATGGTGTGGATGCCTTCGGCGCGCATCTGCTTTGCGATGTCCGGCACGCTCAGCGGGCCGTCCACCGGCTGGCCGCCGGTCATCGCCACCGCATCGTTGTAGAGGATCTTGTAGGTGATGTTGACGCCGGCGGCGACCGCCTGGCGGATCGCCAGCGAACCGCTGTGGAAGTAGGTACCGTCGCCCAGGTTCTGGAACACGTGCGGGGTGTCGGTGAACGGCGCCTGCCCGGCCCAGGTCACGCCTTCGCCACCCATGTGGGTGAAGGTATCGGTGCTGCGGTCCATCCAGGTCACCATGTAATGGCAACCGATGCCGGCCAGCGCCCGCGAGCCTTCCGGCACCTGGGTGGAGGTGTTGTGCGGGCAGCCCGAGCAGTAATGCGGTACGCGCGGGAAGCTGGCGCGCGGCAGCGCAAGCTCGGCTTCCTTCTCCTGCATCCACTGCAGGCGCTGCTCGATCGATTCGTTGTTGAAGAACTTCTGGATGCGGCGGCCGATCACGCCGGCGATGGTGGCCGGCGTCAGTTCACCGGTGGACGGCAGGATCCATTCGCCGCTCTCGTCGTACTTGCCAACGATGGACGGGCGCTGGCCCCAGCTGGCCGGCCAGTTGAAGAACTGTTCCTTCATCTGGCGCTCGATGAAGGCACGCTTCTCCTCCACCACGATGATATCTTCCAGGCCCTGCGCGAAGCGGGCGATGCCTTCCGGCTCCAGCGGCCAGGTCATGCCGACCTTGTACACGCGGATGCCGATGTCAGCGCATGCGGCTTCATCCAGGCCCAGGTATTCCAGCGCCTGCAGCACGTCCAGGTAGCTCTTGCCGGTGGTGACGATGCCCAGCCGCGCGCGCGGCGCGTCCATCACCACCTTGTCGATGCCGTTGGCGCGGGCGAACGCCTGTGCGGCCTTCACCGCATAGCGGTGCAGGCGCATCTCCTGGTCCAGCGGCGGGTCCGGCCAGCGGATGTTGAGGCCACCCGGGGGCATTTCGAAGTCTTCCGGCAGCACGATGCGGCGCGCCATCGGATCGACCTGCACCGAGGCCGACGATTCCACCGTCTCGGCAATGGTCTTGAAGCCGACCCAGCGGCCGGTGTAACGGCTCATCGCCCAGCCCAGCAGGCCCATGTCGAGGATGTCCTGCACGCCGGCGGGGTTGAGAACCGGCATCATCGCGCTGACGAATTCGTCTTCGCTGCCGTGCGGCAGGGTCGAACTGCGGCAGGCATGGTCATCGGCGGCCAGCGCCAGCACGCCGCCGTAGCGCGAGGTGCCGGCGGCATTGGCATGCTTGAACACGTCGCCGCAGCGGTCCACGCCAGGGCCCTTGCCGTACCACATGCCGAACACGCCCTGCACGTTGGCGCCGGGGAACAGGTTGGTCTGCTGCGTGCCCCACACCATGGTGGCGCCCAGGTCCTCGTTCAGGCCCGGGGTGAACTTCACCTTCGCCGCTTCAAGATGCTTGCGCGCGCGCCACAGTTCCAGGTCGAAGCCACCCAGCGGGCTGCCACGATAGCCGCTGACGAAGCCGGCGCTGTCGATGCCTTCGGCGGCATCGCGCAGGCGCTGCATCAGCGGCAGCCGCACCAGCGCCTGCACGCCACTCAGGTAGATCCGCCCCTCGTTGCGGGTGTACTTGTGGTCGAGCGTGTAGTCACGGTCGAGCAGGTCGGCGGAAGAGGGCGAAGTGAGTTGCGCGGTACTGGTCATGGCTGGCCCGGTAGGATCGGCTGGCACCGGCCGCGTGCACGCACGCAGCGGGAAAGGCGCGAATTGTAGCAGCGGGGCCGCGCAGGCCCCGGCACTCGCGCCCGTGGCGGTGCTGGGGTTAGGATCGGGGAGAGAGAGGGAGGCTGCAGTCGCGGCCTGGGGAGAAGGGATGTCAGTTCCAGGAAAGATCCTGGCCAGCGTGCTGCTGGCCTCGGGAGCGGCCACGGCGTGGGCCGCGCCGGCCATGCCGGCACCACAGGAGTTCTACTTCGACAATGACCCGGCGGCCACGCCGATGGTGGCGGTGCAGGGCGGGGGCGATGATCTGGTCGCCCAGCTGGTCAAGCTGCGTGAACGCGGCCGCCGTGCGGTCGAGGCCACGGTACAACTGGCCTCGGTGGCCGGTGCGCAGGGCCGTGGCGAGCTGGCCGAGCAGTTGTATGCCGAGGCGATGAAAGAGGCCCCGGCACAGAGCAGCAGTGGCCGCAGCGTGCGCTGGAACTACGGCTGGGACCTGCTGCGCCAGGGCAAGCCAGAGGCGGCGCTGGAACAGTGGCTGGCCTCGGCCGCCAATGCGCGTACCAAGCCGAGCTGGGTGCCGCCGACCTATGCGCTGGCATTGTGGCGGATGGGGCAGAAGCAGGAGGCGGTGCAGTGGTATGCGGCTGCGGTACGCACCGAGCCGACGCAGTGGAATACCACGGCCAACTATGCGCAGCTGCTGCCGCAGTGGCGCGAGGATGAGCGTGCGTCGCTGGCCGAAGTGCAGCAGGCCTGGGCGGCCGCACCGCCTGCCTGGCCCTGAGGGAGGGGTTCGGCCGGGTTGCACCCGGCACCCGCAGAGGCAACAGCCAAAGCCAAAGCAACAGCAACAGCGGTCTTCCGGTGGGATGGCGGGGCACTGTGGGTTTGCGGGGACGCCGTAAACCCACAGTGCCCCGCCTTCGACAGATTTTCGCAGCTGTGGGTAGGTGTCGACCTTGGTCGACACGGTAGATCCACGCCATGCGTGGATGAATCTGTATCGGAATCGACTATTCGATATCTGATCGAAGAGCAGCCGAGCGTGGGCTCGGCTCTACAGAAGGCGGCCAACCAACCGGCTTTTGCTTTTGCTTTTGCTTCTGCTTTTCTTTTTTCTTTTCCGTGGCGGACGCACTCGGAAATTGTCAGAGGCCGGGCGGGGTGGGTTCGCGGGGGTGTCCGCGGCATGGATGCCGCGGCCAAGCCCCCATGGACGGGTTGACGGCGTCCCCCGCGAATCCATCCCGCCCGGCCAAGCGCGGCTTTTGACGTTCACGGTCAACCAGCCGCCACGAGGGGCTGCGCCGTTCGCGGGAAACCTCAGTCGTCCGCGGAAACCGTCCGTCCCGACGCCCACGCCCGCAATGCCTCCACCTGCTCGGCCATCAGCACCGACAGCGGCCGCGTGGCGCGGATCTCGTTCATCATCAGCTCGGTGTCCAGCGGCCGGCCTTCGGCGTGCGCTGCATACAGCCCGGCCACGATCGCCTGCTCGATCTCCGCGCCGGAGAAACCATTGGCCGCGGCCGCCAGCGCCGGCAGCGCGAAGTCGTCGCCATTGAGCTGGCGCCGGCCCAGGTGCAGCCGCAGCAGTTCCACGCGCACGTCAGGCGAGGGCAGGTCGACGAAGAAGATCTCGTCGAAGCGGCCCTTGCGCAGCAGTTCGGCAGGCAGCTCGTGCACCTGGTTGGCAGTGGCCACGATGAACACCGGCGCCTTGCGCTCGGCCATCCAGGTCAGCAGGTAACCGAGCACGCGGCGTGACACGCCGCCGTCCTCGCCACCGCTGGCCAGGCCCTTCTCGATCTCGTCCATCCACAGCACGCAGGGCGCCAGCTGCTCGGCCGAGGCCAGTGCCTGGCGCAGGTTGGCCTCGGTCTCGCCGTGGTACTTGTTGTACAGCGCGCCCACGTCCAGGCGCAGCAGCGGTACACCGAAGCCGGCGGCGGTGGCCTTGGCCAGCATCGACTTGCCGCAGCCCTGCACGCCCAGCAGCAACATGCCGCGCGGCGGGTCCAGCCCGGCCGGCGCCGAGCCGGCGATGAAGGCCACGCGCCGCTGGCTGATCCAGCGCTTGAGCCGGTTGGCGCCGGCCACATCGCCGAAGCGCGCGCTGTCATGCTCGAAGAACAGGTGGCCGCTGCGGTTGAGCAGCTCGAACTTCAGCCGTGCCAGCTGCGGCAGGTCGTCGTCGCGCAGCGCGCCATCGGCGTAGATCAGCTGGCGCGCGATGCGCCGGGCATCGACCAGGCTCAGGCCCTGCAGGTTCTTCAGGATCTTCTTCACCGCCTCGCTGTCGACTTCGACCCGGCGGCCGCCGTGCTCGCGCGCATAGGCGTCGGCCTCTTCGCGCAGCATCTTCAACAGGGCGTTGGCATCAGGCAGGCGCGGGTTGAAGCGCACCGCCAACGCTTCCAGCTCGGCCGGCAGCTCCACCTTGGCACCGATCAGCACCAGCACATGCGGCTCGCTGTGGCGGCGCTGGATCAGGTCGCGCAGGGCGCGCTGATGGCTGGCATAGCCCAGGTACGGGTGGAAATCGAGCAGCAGGTAGACCCCGCGCTGGTCGGCCTGGCGGATCATCTGCAGGGCCGCGCTGGCATCGGGTGGCCCGACCGGCGGGTCTTCACTGTCCAGGTCGATGCGGCGCAGGCCCTCGGTGATCGACCAGCGGTGCAGCGCCCGCCATACGTGCATCAGCGTCTGCCGGAACAGCTCGACGATGCGACCCTCGTCCTGGGTCTCGATCACGATCAGTGGGGTATTGGCGCGGATCAACGCGCTCAGGTCCTGCAGTTCGCTCATGCCGGTTCGATCCTTCGGAAGCGCCACGATAGCAAAGGCGATGGCCGCTGGTTCAGCACGACGCTACCTCCCGTCACCATCGCCGGTGTACGCTCGGGGAACGTACCCGGAAGCGAGGCTGGCATGAAGACGATCCTGGTGGCCGGTTCCAAGGGCGGGGTGGGCAAGACCACCGTCGCCACCCACCTGGCCGCGTACGCGGCATTGCAGGGCAAGGCCACGGTGATTGCCGATGCCGACCCGCAGGGCTCCAGCACCCGCTGGGCACAACGCCGTGCCGGGCTGGAAAGTGCGGTGCTGCCGATCGACGTATATCGGAAGAAGCAGTGGGCGCAGAAGCTGCCCGACGGTACCGACACCGTCATCATCGATGCGCCGGCCGGCGCCCTGGCCGACGATATTCCCCATTTCCTCGACGCTGCCGACGCGGTGGTGGTGCCGGTGCTGCCCTCGGCGCTGGATATCGAAGCCATCGTCGGTTTCCTCAACAGCTTGGCCCAGAACCCGCGCGTGCACAGCCGCAAGCTGCCAGTGGGTCTGGTGCTCAACCGTACCAAGCCCTGGACCCAGACCTCGCAGCAGGCGCTGCAGATGCTGGGTGAATGGCCGTACCCGGTGGTCGCGCAGCTGCGCGACAGCCAGAGCTATGTGGTCATGACCGGCCTTGGCCGCAGCCTGTTCGACTACCGCTCGGCCCAGGTGCGCGAGCACCAGGCCGATTGGGAGCCGCTGCTGTCCTGGCTGAAGCTTTGATGCCTGCATCACCCTTCCTGCTGCATCCTCTTCTTCATGGAAACCCGCGATGCGTGAATTGATCCTGCTGCGCCATGCCCATGCCGAGCCGGCGACCCCCGGCCAGGCCGACCTCGACCGGCCGTTGTCGCCGGTGGGGCTGGCCGAAGCCGAAGCCGCCGGCAAGTGGCTGAAGGAGAACAACCTGCTGCCGGACTGCGTGCTGTGCTCGCCGGCGCGACGTACCCGTGAGACCCTGGAAGCGGTGATGACGGCCATCGGCTATGTCGAGAAGCGCCTGGAAGACCGGATCTACGAAGCCACCCCGGGCACCCTGGCGGCGCTGGTGGACGAGCGTCGCGACCTGGACCGGGTGCTGATCGTGGGCCACAACCCGGGCCTGGAGCAGCTGGTGGCCCTGATGACCGACGGCACCAGCAGCGACTACCGCGGCATGCCGCCGGCCGGCATTGCCGTGCTCGGCTTCCCGCGCGAGGCTTCGATCGAGCCGGGCGTGGCCAGCCTGAACGCGTTCTGGTGGCCGTGATCCAATGAGCCTGGCGCGGCGCAGCCGCTTTCTGCTGCCCGTGCTGCTGGCTTCCGGCGCGGCCTGGCCTGCCGCGCCTCCTCCGCCAACGCCAACGCCCCTGCCGCCGGTGGTCGCCGAAGCGCATCGGGTCCTGCGCCTGGACACCCAACGCTCGCAGATCGGTTTCGAGGTGCGCACCCGCTTCGGCCAGCGCATCGAAGGTGTGTTCCCGCACTTCGAGGGCCGCATCGAGATCCTCTCCGATGGCCGCCACCAGGTGCACCTCAAGATGTTCACGCGCTCGGTCGAGATCCCCGGCAAGGCGCGCTATACCGGCTGGATGCGCGGCGAGGAATTCTTCGACGCGGGCCGCCACCCGGTGGTCGAGTTCGACTCGCTGCCGTACTGGCCGGAGACCGTGGAAGAGGGGGGTGACATCAACGGCCGGCTGACCCTGCGCGGGGTCAGCCATCCCGAGAAGCTGAGGGTGGAGAAGGCGGAGTGCGCCCGACCCGGCTATGATTGCGACGTCGTCAGCCGCGGTACCGTGCAGCGAGGCCGGTATGGAATGGACAGCTGGCAGCTTGCCTTGAGTGATCGTGTGACCTTCGTATTGCGAGCGCGCCTGAGCGAGGCGCCGAAACCGTGAACCTCCTGCTGCGTGTACTGGCGCTGGCAACCGTGTTGCTGGGCAGCGGTTGTGCATCGCTGTCCAATACCGAGCGCGACCGCGCCGAAGCGATCGCCGTGCAGGCGCGCTCGACCCAGGTCGACTGCCAGCGCGCCGACCGCTGCGCGCAGGACTCGCCGCTGCGGGCGCTGGCTGGCCGGGCGTTCACCGAATCCACCCCGGAGCAGCCGCGCCACTACGCCACCCTGCTGGACGAGGGAGAAGGCGCCCTGGTGGCGCGGCTGAACCTGTTGCGCAGCGCCACCCGCAGCATCGACCTGCAGACCTACATCTTCGACAAGGACGACAGCGCCCGGCTGGTCATCGACGAACTGCTGGCTGCATCGCGGCGCGGGGTGAAGGTGCGGGTGCTGATCGACCAGCTCTCGGCGATCTCCGACCTGCAGATCCTCGGCGCGCTGTCCGGCGCCCACCAGAACTTCCAGCTGCGGGTGTACAACCCGACGTTCGGCAAGGCCCGGCTGAATTACTTCGACTATGCCGGCAGCGTGCTGTGCTGCTTCCGGCGCTTCAACCAGCGCATGCACAACAAGCTGCTGGTGATCGACGACGCAATCGGCGTGGTCGGAGGCCGCAACTACCAGGACGACTACTACGACTGGGACCGCGAGTACAACTTCCGCGACCGCGACGTGCTGATTGCCGGCCCCGAGGCGCGTGCGATGGCGGCCAACTTCGATGCCTTCTGGCGTGCCCAGCGCAGCGTGCCGGCCGAGCGCCTGAATGATGTCGGCCGCACCCTGCTGCGCGAGGGCGTGCCGGCGCTGCCCCCCGCCACGTTCCGCCGCCCGGAACGGGTGCAGCGGGTCAGTGCCGAAGCCAATGACATGGACTTCGTCACCCGTTCCTTCGTGGATACCGCGCTGCCGGTGGCCTCGGTGCGCTATGTCGCCGACCTGCCGCGCAAGCACCGGCGCGAGAAGGCCGATGCCCCGCTGGCCGGCCAGCACGTGACCGAGCCCCAGCTGGATGCGCTCATTGCCGGTGCGCAGAAGGAAGTGATCCTGCAGACGCCGTACCTGGTGCTGTCCAAGCCCGCGCAGAAGCTGTTCCGCGAGCTGCGCAAGCGCCCGCAGCCACCGCGCGTGGTGGTGTCGAGCAACAGCCTGGCGGCCACCGACAATCCCATCGTGTATGCGCTGTCGTACAAGTACAAGCGGCGCAACATGCGCGAACTGGGCTTCAACATCTTCGAATACAAGCCGTTCCCGCTGGATGCGCCGGTTGATTACCGCAACCTGCTGCCCGACCCGATCGCCGCCCCCGGGGCAGACGACGACGGCGGCCGCAACCCGCTGATCGGCGGCAGCGCCGCCGGCAGCAATGCCGGGGGGGGCAGCGAGGGGGACCGGGCAACAACGCGCAGGCAGGCAGTGGTGAATCATCCGCGTACCGGCAGTGCCTACCAGAACGCGCGCGAACGCCGCCGCGCGGCCGGCAGCGAGGTGGAAACGCGCCTGCTGCGCACCGAAACGCGGCCCTCGTTCCTGGGCAGCAAGGCGGTCAACAAGCCATTGCCGGTCACCCGCAAGGGCGCGCGCATGGGCCTGCACGCCAAGTCGCTGGTGGTCGACCGCCGCATCGGCGTGGTCGGCACCCACAACTTCGATCCGCGCAGCGAGAACTACAACACCGAAGGCGCGGTGATCATCGATGATCCGGTGTTTGCCGAGCAGCTGGCCGAGAGCATCCTGCGCGATACCCATCCGCAGAACTCCTGGACGGTGGCGCCGCGGGCCAAGCCGCCGGTGCTGTCGGGGCTGAACTACAGCGTCGGCAAAGCCTCCGAAGCGCTGCCGATCCTCGACTTCTGGCCATGGCGCTATGCCACCGACTACGAGTTCAAGCCCGGCCCGGACTGCCCGCAGCCGCTGCCACGGCAGGACCCGGAGTTCCATCGCTGCTACGTTGCCGTCGGCGACTTCCCCGAAGTCAACGTCGGCCCGAAGTGGCTGCTGGTGCGCATGCTGACCGCATTCGGTGCCGGCCTCGTTCCCATTCTCTGAAGGTGACCGCATGACCCAGGTGTTCCGCGAAGCCGTTTCCCTCGAGCAGCTCAATGCGCTCAGCCGCAACACGGCGATCGAATCCCTGGGCATCGTCTTCAGCGCAGCGGGCGAAGACTGGCTGCAGGCCACCATGCCGGTGGACCAGCGCACCCGCCAGCCCTACGGCATCCTGCACGGCGGGGCCTCGGTGGTGCTGGCCGAGACGCTGGGCAGCAGCGCCGGCAACCTGTGCGTGGATACCGCAAAGCAGGTCTGCGTGGGCCTGGAGATCAATGCCAACCACGTGCGGGCGGTGCGCTCGGGGATTGTCACCGGCACCGCCCGCGCACTGCATGTGGGCCGCAGCACCCAGCTGTGGGAGATCCGCATCGAGGACGAGCAGGGTCGCCTGGTATGCATTTCGCGGCTGACCCTGGCGGTGGTGGCGGCCGGCCACGGTTGAGCCCCCGGTCGGGCGTGTTGACGACGGCAGAACCCAGCGTTCCCCACCGATTGCCCCGGTCAATGGCGGTTATGGCCTAAATCGGCTGGCAGCTGCTGCGACGCTCCGGTATCGTGCGCGGATGACTTCCCCCACTCCGGCCCCCCGTGGCGGCGTGGCGCGTGCGTGCCGTTACCTGTACCGCGTACCGCTGCTGTTGGTCCACATCACCGTGTTCCTGCCGCTGATCCTGATCGGCATGCTTCCGCCGTGGGGCGAGCTGCGCGTGGGCGAGGATACCCTCGGGGCGAAGGTGGTGAACTGGTGGCAGGGGGGCCTGATGTGGATCTTCGGCTTCCGCCTGGTGCAGATGGGCGCGCCGCTGCCCGGTGCCGTGCTGTTCGTGGCCAACCATGTCAGCTGGGTGGACATCTGCATCCTGCACAGCCAGCGCATGATGGGCTTCGTCGCCAAGCGCGAAATCGCCAGCTGGCCCCTGGTCGGCTGGCTCGCTGCGCGCGGGCAGACCATCTTCCACCAGCGTGGCAACACCGAGTCGCTGGGCGGGGTGATGCAGGTGATGGCCGATCGCCTGCGTGGCGGCAAGGCAGTGGGCGTGTTCCCGGAAGGGCGCACCCGCGGTGGCCACGAAGTGGGGCCGTTCCATGCCCGCATCTTCCAGGCCGCGGTTGAAACCGGCGTTCCGGTGCAGCCGGTGGCGCTGGTCTATGGGCTCAAGGGTGACGCACAGACCATCGTGGCATTCGGCCCCGGCGAGAGCTTCTTCGCCAATTTCCTGCGCCTGCTCGGTGAGCCGGCGCGGCGTGCGGAAGTGCACTTCCTGGCACCGATCGGTGCACAGGACCTGGAAGGCCGTCGGCGCATCGCGGAGACCTCGCGCGCGCGCATCGTGGCGGCCATGAGCACCGGTTGAGGGCACGGTGGCCCTGGTTCCGCCACCTGTCCTGGACGCCGGTACGCCGACGTTGCATGCGGCTGACTACCAGCCGCCGCGCTGGCTGCGCAACCCGCACCTGCAGTCGATGCTCAGCTCCAGCCGCATGCGCCTGCAGCGCGGCCTGCTGCTGCTGGCGGCCACCGGCGCGGTCAGCGAAGAGCTGATCCTCGACGGCGGCGATGGCGTGCGCCTGCAGGGCTGGCACAGCCATGTCGAAGGCCGCGAACCCAAGGGCATGGCCCTGCTGCTGCATGGCTGGGAGGGCAGTGCCGAATCCAGCTACATGCGCATGGCGGCCGCGCGCATGATCGAACAGGGTTTCGATGTCGTGCGCCTGAACTTCCGCGACCACGGCAACACCCATCACCTGAACCCCGGCATCTTCCACTCCAACCTGATCGATGAAGTGGTGCATGCCGCAGGAGACATCGCCCAGCGCTGGCCGCAGCTGCCGCTGGTGGCGGCCGGCTACTCACTGGGCGGCAATTTCGTGCTGCGCCTGGCCCTGCGCGCGCCGGCCGCCGGCGTGCCGCTGCTGCGCGTGGCCTCGGTGTGCCCGGTGCTGGACCCGGGGCTGACCATGGAGAGCATCGAGAATGGTCCGGCAATGTACGATTGGTACTTCCGACGCAAATGGGCCGGCTCGCTGCGCCGCAAGCGCGATCTGTTCCCCGAGCTGAGCGACTGCGACGACCGCGTGTTGAAGCTGGATATCCGTGCGCTGACCGCCTGGTTGGTTGAACGGCATACCAGCTTTGGCTCGCTGCAGGCCTATTTCGATGGCTACTCGATTGCCGGTGACCGCCTGTCGGCCCTGCAGGTGCCGGCCGACATCCTGATGGCGCAGGACGACCCGGTGATTCCCTATGCGACCTTCAGCGACTGGCAGCTGCCGCGCCACGCGCGCCTGGAGACCGCCTGCTGGGGAGGCCACTGCGGTTTCCTGGAAAACTGGCGGGGCGACGGCTTCTCCGAACGGTGGGTGGCGCAGCGCCTGCAGCGGGTGCTGGCGGGCTGAACCGGCACCGGCGCGTGGACCGCTACAATGCGGGTTTGCACTCGAACCGGACCGCCATGCAAGACCAGATCATCCAAGCGTTGCGCCAGAACCAGGCCGACCAGGCCGTGCAGCTGGCCCAGGCGTGGACCCGTGACGAACCCGGCCAGGCCGGGGCCCACCGCTGGCTGGCGCTTGCGCTGCAGCAGCAGGGCAAGGCCGAAGATGCCATGGAAGCCCTGCAGCAGGCGTTGCAGCTGGCACCGGACGACGCCCAGCTGCACCTGCAGCATGCTGGCCTGCTGCTGGCCCTGCGCCAGTACGAAGGCGCCGACGAAGCGCTGGCGCGCACCACCGGGCTCGACCCGAACTCCTTCTCCGCCTACCTGATGCAGGCGCACCTGGCGGTTGGCCGCAATGACTTCGACGAGGCACAACGCCTGTCCACCCTGGCCTCGCGCGTGGAGCCGGACCACCCCGAGCTGCTGACCATCGACGGCATGATCGCGCTGCGCCGCGATGACCCGGACCGTGCGCTGGTGCTGCTGTCGGCAGCCAACAAGGCCCAGCCGAATGACACCCGCGTGCTCTATGCGCTGGGCTTTGCCTACCTTGGCAAGGACATGCTGGCATTCGCCGAGCAGGCGTTCCGCCGCGTGCTGGAACTGAACCCGGCCATCAGCTCGCTGCATGGCCTGGTGGTGCAGCTGGCGCTGCGCCAGGGCAACGTGCCGGCGGCGGCCGAAGCCATGGAGGTGGCCCTGCGGCAGCCGGAGCTGGACGTGCCGGCGATGCGGCGCCTGGCCGGTGAGCTGGCGTTGCGCAACGGCCAGCCGCTGCAGGCGCTGGACCATCTGCTGCCCTTGCTGGAAGCGATCCCCGATGACCGCCAGCTGCTGCAGCTGCTGCTGATGTCCTGGCAGCGCCTTGGCCGCGAAGACGAGGCGCGTGCACGCCTCGACGCTGCCCTGGAGCAGCACCCGCAGCTGCATGATCTGTGGCTGGCGCGCCTGGCCGTGGAAGAAGTTGGCAGCCCCGCTGCCGCGGCGACCGTTGAACGCTGGATGGACGCCATGCCGGGCCACCTGCCGGCGCTGGAAGCACGCCTGCGCCTGCACGACATGGTGGGCGAGCACGAGCAGGCCGAAGCCATTGCCGAGCGTATCGTCAGCATTGAACCGGGGCGTGTCAGTGGCGAAACCCGCCTGGTTGAAGGGTTGCTGCAGCGTGATCCGCCTGCTGCGGTGGCCCGCGTGCAGGCGCTGGTCGAGCAGGCGCCGGAAGCGCATCGCGCCGATCTGCGCACCTGGATGGGCGAGATCCAGGACCGTGCCGGCCAGCCGCAGGAGGCCCTGCGTACCTGGCTGTCGCTGCAGGCCGACCAGGCCCCGCAACGCCTGCCGCTGCCACCGCAGGCCAAGTCTCCGCCAAGCTGGCCGGAGAAGGGTGAGATTGACGGCAACACCAGTTCCGCGCCGATCTTCCTCTGGGGCGCGCCGGGCTCGGGCGTGGAGCGCGTGGCGACCGGCCTGGCGGCCGCCAGCCCGGTGCTGCGAAGCGACCGCTACACCAGCAACCCGCCCGACGATGCGTTCCAGAACTACAACACGCTGCAGGATCTCGCTTCGGGCGTACTGACGCCGGAGCGGCTGGTGCAGCGTTGGCGCGAACAGCTGCCGGCGCGTGGCCTGCAGAGCGATACCGTCATCGACTGGCTGCTGTGGTGGGACAACGCCCTGCTGTGGGCGTTGCGCCCGCAGCTGCCGCAGGGGCGACTGGTGCTGGTGCTGCGTGATCCGCGCGACATGCTGCTGGACTGGGTGGCCTACGGTGCCGCCGCGCCGCTGGCGATGACCTCGCTGGCCGAAGCCAGTGAATGGCTGACCCGCGCGCTGAACCAGATTGCCACGCTGCATGAGGACGACCTGTACCCCCACGTGCTGCTGCGCATCGACCAGGTCGGCAACGATCCGCAGGCGATGGCCGAACTGCTGGGCCGCCTGTTCGAGCGGCCGATGCCGCCGGCGGCGCAGTTGGGCGCGCCGCGCTTCCCGCCCGGCCACTGGCGCAACTACCGCGACGTGATGAGCGCCGCCTTCGCCCAGCTCACCCCGGTTGCGGTGCGCCTGGGTTACCCGGAAGAGTGAGGAGATCCTGATGCAGCTGACCAGTAACAGCCTGACCAATGGCGCACCGATTGATCGTGAGTTCGCCGCCGGCGATGCCAATGGTTTTGCGCCCGACCGCAACCCGCACCTTGCCTGGAACGGGGCGCCGGCCGGCACCCGCTCGTTCCTGCTGGTGTGCGTGGACCCGGACGTGCCGACCGTGCCGGAGACGGTTGGCCGCAGCGACATGAGTGTGCCGCGTGACCAGCCACGTTGCGATTTCGTGCACTGGGTGATGGCCGATATTCCGGCCTCGGTGCAGGAGATCGCCGCTGGCAGCTGCAGCGACGGCTTCGTGGTGAAGGGAAAGCCCGCACCCGCCGGTCCGGCCGGCAGCCGCCAGGGCCTGAACGACTTCACCGGCTGGTTCGCGGGCAACCCGGACATGGCCGGTGATTACCTGGGCTATGACGGCCCGTATCCGCCGTTCAACGACGAGCGCATGCACCGCTATTTCTTCCGGGTATTCGCGCTGGACGTGGCGTCGCTGGACCTGCCGCAGCGCTTCACCGCCGCCGACGCGTACCGCGCCATGCACGGCCACGTGCTGGCCGAAGCCGCACTGCACGGCACCTACACGTTGAACCCGGCGCTGTAACCGCAACCCCGGTAGCGCCGGCCGCTGGCCGGCGTTGCTTTCGGTAGCGTCGAGCCATGCTCGGCTGCTTTTCCCGATAGACAGCAGCCGAGCATGGGCTCGGCTCTACAACGCACAACGAAGAAGGGCGGCCTCTCGGCCGCCCTTCCATCGTTTTATTTCTTCTCGATGGCCGACTCGACCACCATGTCCAGCACGTACGCCTGCGACGGCGCATCGGCCGGCGGGTTCTTCACCTCGTAGCGCTTCACGCGCACCACGTTGCGCACGCCGTCTTCGTGGGTGTAGCCCTCGATGGTGCCGTAGAAGTTCTCGAACTTGCCCGGCTCGCCCTGCTTCAGGCCCTTGTCGTCGAACTTCACTTCACGCACCTGCAGGCACTGGTAGTCCGGGATCAGCGGGTGCGAGCACTTCTCGGTCTTCGCGGCCACTTCCAGGAACACGGTTTCGCCGGCGCCGCCGTAACGGGTTTCAGCGGTCGGTTCCGGGTTGAAGACCAGCGTGTCGCCCTTGGCGGTGGTCAGGGTCAGCCTGCCATCAGCGTCCTGCTCGGCCTTCAGTTCGCCCTGCAGCCGGCTCGACACGGCCTCGTCCAGCGCCATCAGCGCCTTGTCGGTGCAGGCCATCATGGTCGAGGCCATCGCGCTGACGGCCAGCTTGCCAGCGTCGAAGGTATAACCACCGCCCATGCGGTTGCAGGTGTTGCTGACCGACAGGCGGCCGTCAGCGAAGTCGAGGGTGACCGGCTTGTCCTGGCGGGCGAACAGCGCGTCGATGCGCTTGCCATCGGCGCCGGTGGCCTGCTGCAGCAGCCAGTGCTGGCTCTGCAGGCGCTGCGCGTCCAGATGCGCCAGCGTCTGCTGGTCCGCTGCCTTGGCCGCGGCCGGGGCCACGTCATCGCCGCCGGTGCCGGCCGGGGCCGGGGTCTGGCTGCACGCGGCCATCAGGGCCAGCGGGAGGAGCAGGGTGAGCTTGCGGTTCATGGTGATTCTCCTTGGGGAACCGTGGGGGAAACGGGGTGGGGCTGGCATTGGGGTTACCGTGCCCCGGTGCTGTTCAGCTGCCGGAGGGCAACCACAGCAGCAGCGCCGCGCCCAGCGCGATGCGGTAGAGGGCGAAGGCCGTGAACCTGTGCGACTTGATGTAGCCCATCAGCCACTTCACTACGACGAAGCCGGTGACGGCCGCGGCAAGGAAGGCCACGCCCACCTCGGTCCAGTTCTCGCTGCCCAGCTGCCCGTCCCTGGCCAGTTCCAGGAAAGTGTAGGCACTGGCGGCGAACATGGTGGGAATGCCGACCAGGAACACGAATTCGGCCGCCGCCGCGCGGCGGCTCAGGCCCAGCAGCATGGCCAGGAAGATCGCCGAGGCTGAGCGCGAGGTACCGGGGAATACGCCTGCCACCACCTGCGCCAGGCCGACGCCGATCGCCACGGTCCAGGTCACTTGGTCGCGGTCAGGCAGGCGCGCGGTGTAGGCCTCCACCAGCAGCATCCAGACACCGCCGATGATCAGCGCCCAGGCCACAGGACTGACCGTCTCCGGCAGCGACCAGCCGGCTTTGCGTACCACCAGGCCGACCACGGCGGTGACCAGGAACGCAGCCCCCAGCTTGAATACATACTCCCGGTTCTCACGCTGGTTGAAGCCGGTGGCCAGCTGCAGCAGGCGCTGGCGGAACACCAGCACCACCGCGACGATCGCGCCGGCCTGGATGACGATGTTGAAGAAGTCCGAGCGGGCACCCAGCCAGTGCTGGGCAATGAGCAGATGGCCGGTGCTGGAGATCGGCAGGAATTCGGTCAAGCCTTCGAGGATGCCCAGCAGCAGGGCGGAGAGCAGGTCGGACATGGACGGTGCGGGCACGCGCGGCAGGAAGGAAGAAGGTCGAGAGGATAGACGATCCCTGCTGCACCAAACGGGTGCGCCTGCTGCCGACTGCACCTGTTTGGTGCGCGCTGTTCCGCACCGGTGCGGGGCGGGCTCAGGTAAATCAACGACTTGCGGGTCGCAAAAAGTTGGCACGGTCATTGCTGTACCTCAGCAGGCATTCATCCCCATCCGAGGTCGTACCGATGTCCGTGGAAAACGTTGAGAAGCTGATCAAGGACAACCAGATCGAATTCGTCGATCTGCGTTTCGTGGACATGCGTGGCGTCGAGCAGCACGTCACCTTCCCGGTCAGCATCGTCGAGCCGTCGCTGTTCGAAGAAGGCAAGATGTTCGACGGCAGCTCGATCGCCGGCTGGAAGGGCATCAACGAATCGGACATGGTGCTGCTGCCGGACCCGTCCAGCGCCTACGTCGATCCGTTCTACGCCGATCCGACCCTGGTGATCAGCTGTGACATCCTCGATCCGGCCACCATGCAGGCCTATGGCCGCTGCCCGCGCGGCATCGCCAAGCGTGCCGAGGCCTACCTGAAGTCCTCCGGCATCGCCGAAACCGCGTTCTTCGGCCCGGAGCCGGAATTCTTCATCTTCGACTCGGTCCGTTTCGCCAACGAAATGGGCAACACCTTCTTCAAGGTCGACTCGGAAGAAGCGGCATGGAACAGCGGCGCCAAGTATGACGGCGCCAACAGCGGCTACCGTCCCGGCGTGAAGGGCGGCTACTTCCCGGTTCCGCCGACCGACACCCTGCACGACCTGCGCGCCGAGATGTGCAAGACCCTCGAACAGGTCGGCATCGAAGTGGAAGTGCAGCATCACGAAGTGGCCACCGCCGGCCAGTGCGAGATCGGCACCAAGTTCAGCACCCTGGTGCAGAAGGCCGACGAGCTGCTGCGCATGAAGTACGTCATCAAGAACGTCGCGCATCGCAACGGCAAGACTGTCACCTTCATGCCCAAGCCGATCGTCGGCGACAACGGCAGCGGCATGCATGTGCACCAGTCGCTGTCCAAGGGCGGCACCAACCTGTTCTCCGGTGACGGCTACGGTGGCCTGAGCCAGCTGGCGCTGTGGTACATCGGCGGCATCTTCAAGCACGCCAAGGCCATCAATGCCTTCGCCAACTCGGGCACCAACAGCTACAAGCGCCTGGTGCCGGGCTTCGAGGCGCCGGTGATGCTGGCCTATTCGGCCCGCAACCGTTCGGCCTCGTGCCGCATTCCGTGGGTGTCCAACCCGAAGGCGCGCCGCATCGAAATGCGCTTCCCGGATCCGATCCAGTCCGGCTACCTGACCTTCACCGCGCTGATGATGGCCGGCCTGGACGGCATCAAGAACCAGATCGACCCGGGCGCACCGAGCGACAAGGACCTGTACGACCTGCCGCCGGAGGAAGAGAAGCTGATCCCGCAGGTCTGCTCCTCGCTGGACCAGGCGCTGGAAGCGCTGGACAAGGACCGCGAGTTCCTGAAGGCCGGCGGCGTGATGAGCGATGACTTCATCGACGGCTACATCGCGCTGAAGATGCAGGAAGTGACCAAGTTCCGCGCGGCCACCCACCCGCTGGAATACCAGCTGTACTACGCGAGCTGACCGGGCGCGATGGCGGTGGGTTCCCCCTCCCACCCGCCGCCATCGCTTCCGTTCTCGCGGCTGGGGAGCCGCAGGGCGGGCGCAGGCCCGCCGTTGTAGAGCGGACTGTCAGTCCGCTGCATTGGAACGCGAGCCATTGGCCCGCTTATCCAGGGGCAAGAGAGAGACCGGATACGCGACCAGGGCCGCCCTCCCTCCCGCGTCGGTCGTGCAAGGAGAGAGGCACGGCCGTCCCGGCCCTGTACGTGTCCGGTGCAACAGCCACGGTCATCATCCTGATGACCCGTGGTTGCCTGATGCCAACGCGCGCTGGCGCGCTGGCCCCATCCACCCTCGGGACATGCGCATGAAACTGATCTCCGCCATCATCCGACCGTTCAAGCTCGACGAGGTCCGCGAGGCCCTGTCCGATGCAGGCGTGTCGGGCATCACCGTGACCGAAGTGAAAGGTTTCGGTCGCCAGAAGGGCCACACCGAGCTGTATCGCGGTGCCGAGTACGTTGTCGACTTCCTGCCCAAGATCAAGATCGAAACCGTCGTCACCGACGAACGTGCCGACGCGGTGATCGAAGCGATCCAGTCGTCTGCCGGCACCGGCAAGATCGGTGACGGCAAGATCTTCGTGACCGCTGTCGAGCAGGTCATCCGCATCCGCACCGGCGAAATCGGCGCCGACGCGCTGTAAGCCCCCTTCCGGAGACTCCCCCATGAAGATGCGCCTTCTCACCGGGTGGCAAGCCCGGTTCCATGTCGTGTGGCTGTTGATGCTGCTCAGCGCGCTGGCCGCTGGTGCCTGGCCGGGCAGCGCCCACGCCCAGGCACAGGTGTCGCCGCTGCCGAGCGAAACCGTGGCGGTCGAGCCGCTGCACGATCCGGCCGCCACCGCCGCCGCGCCGGCCGTGGCCGAAGCGGCCGCTGCCTATGATCGTGGCGACGTCGCCTGGATGCTCACTTCCACCCTGCTGGTGCTGCTGATGGTGGTGCCAGGCCTTGCCCTGTTCTACGGCGGCCTGGTGCGTTCGAAGAACGTGCTGTCGGTACTCAGCCAGATCCTGGTGGTGTTCTCGCTGGTGCTGCTGCTGTGGGTGGCCTATGGCTACAGTGCGGTGTTCAGCGCCGGCAATCCGTTCTTTGGCTCGTTCACCGAATTCGCCTTCCTCAAGGGCTTCACTCCGGAGTCGGTGGGCAATACGCCGATCAAGGGCCTGCCGGATTACCTGTTCGTCGCCTTCCAGTCGACCTTCGCCGGCATCACCACCGCGCTGATCGTCGGTGCCTTCGCCGAGCGCATCAAGTTCCGTGCGGTACTGCTGTTCTCGGCACTGTGGTTCACCCTCAGCTACATCCCGATGGCGCACATCGTCTGGGGCGGCGGCTACCTGGGTGAACTGGGCGCGATCGACTTCGCCGGTGGCACCGTGGTCCACATCAATGCGGGCGTGGCCGGCCTGGTCGGCGCGTGGCTCGTCGGCAAGCGCCTGGGCTACGGCCAGACCGCGCTGAAGCCGCACAACGTACCGTTTACCTACATCGGCGCCATGCTGCTGTGGGTAGGCTGGTTCGGCTTCAACGCCGGTTCCGCCGCTGCGGCCGATACGGTGGCCTCGCTGGCCTTCCTCAATACCGTGCTGGCCACCGCCGCCGCCGTGCTCGGCTGGACCCTGGTGGAAGCGATCGGCAAGGGCAAGCCGTCGGCGCTGGGTGCAGCCTCGGGTGCGGTGGCCGGCCTGGTCGGCATCACCCCGGCCTGTGGCACGGTCGGCCCGCTTGGCGCGATCGTGATCGGCTTCGTCGCCGGCGTGATCTGCGTGTGGGGCGTGACCGGCCTCAAGCGCCTGCTGAAGGTGGACGACACCGCCGACGTGTTCGGTGTGCATGGTGTCGGCGGCATCGTCGGCGCGATCCTCACCGGCGTGTTCAGCGCGCAGTCGCTGGGCGGCACCAAGGCCGATCTGGATATCGGCCACCAGGTGTGGGTGCAGGTGGTCAGCGTCGGCCTGACCGTGCTGTGGTCGGCGGTGGTGACCGCGGTCATCCTGCTGCTGGTAAAGGTCGTGGTGGGCCTGCGCGTGACCGAAGAAGCAGAGCGCACTGGCCTGGATGTGACTTCGCACGGCGAGTCTGCCTACGAGGCCTGAGGTAGCGGCGTACTGACGTGGTGGGTGCCGACCGTTGGTCGGCACTTCTCCTGTCCTGGTTCTGGTAGGTGCCAAGCTTGCTTGGCACAGGGTCCGGGTCTGCTCTGGTGGGTGCCGACCGTTGGCTGGCACGGCCGGAGTGGCGCATCCACGCATGGCGTGGATCTACCGAATCTTTCTTGTGACATGCACCCTCGCGCCAGATCGCGCACAATCAGGCCATGCCTCCGATCCGCACCCCCCTGATGCTCTCGGCCTGCCTGTTGCTGGCCGCCTGCGCTTCCACGCCACGGGAAACGCGCAACCCGCTCGCCACCTGGGTGCCTTCGCCCAACCAGAACGCGCGCACGCCGGTCATCATCGTCATCCACCACACCGAGCAGAAATCGGTGCAGCAGAGCCTGCATACGCTGCGTACCGCCAACAGCGGTGGACCGGTCAGCGCGCACTACCTGATCGGCGCCGATGGCCATCGCTACCAGCTCGTCGCCGATGAGCGCCGTGCCTGGCATGCCGGCGCCGGGCGATGGGGCACCATCACCGATCTCAACTCGGCCTCGATCGGCATCGAGCTCGACAACGATGGCCGCAGCCCGTTCAGTGCGGCGCAGATCGAATCGCTGATCGTGCTGCTGCGCGACCTCACCACCCGCCTGAACATCCCGCCGCGCCAGGTGATCGCCCACGCCGACCTGGCACCGACGCGCAAGCAGGATCCGAGCCGCTTCTTCCCGTGGCAACAGCTGGCCGAGGCCGGCTTCGGCGTGTGGCCGCGCGCGGCCGACGGCGCGGCACCTGAAGGCTTCGACGCGTGGAATGCGCTGGCCCGCTTCGGCTATCCACTGGACAACCGAGAAGCCACCGTCGCCGCCTTCCACCGCCGTTTCCGTGGCCGCGACGACCTGCCCAAGACGCTGGATGCCGAGGACGCCCGCATCCTGCATTCGTTGCTGCTGCAGATGCCGTGACTCCGCGCATGAACGCTTGACCCCGCGCCGGGTTGCCGCCCAGCGGCCGGCCCGCCACCATGGCGGCATGATCGATTCCGCTACCTTCTTCAAGCGCAAGCACTGGACCCTGTTGGCAGCGGCGGTGCTCGCCGGTTGCGCCACCACCGCTCCCCGCACGGGTTCCGAAGCGCCCACGCCGACCTCGCCGCCGGCGGCCACCTACGCCAAGGTCGACTGGAAAGCCCTGCCCGCAGTCTCCGATGCTGATCTGCAGGCCGGCTTCGTTGCCTGGCGCAGCAGCTGCACCCGCCTGAAGAACGACGCCGCCTGGGCCAAGCCCTGTGCCACCGCCGCAGCCGTGTCAGACAAGGACCCGGCCGCGATCCGCCAGTTCCTGCAGCGCGACCTCGATGCCTATGCGCTGCGTGCCGGTGGCCGTCAGGCCGACGGATTGATCACCGGTTACTACGAGCCGATCTACCCCGGCAGCCTTACCCGTACCGATAAGGCCACGGTGCCGGTGTACGGCACGCCGGATGATCTGATCGTGGTGCAGCTGGACAGCCTCTACCCGGAACTGAAGGGCAAGCGCCTGCGCGGGCGGGTTGAGGGCAAGGTGCTCAAGCCCTATGACGATGCCGGCACCATCGCCGCCAAAGGCGTAAAGGCGCCGGTGCTGGCCTGGCTGACCGACCCGATGGACCTGCAGCTGCTGCAGATCCAAGGGTCCGGCCGCGTCCGCCTGGCTGATGGCACGCAGGTGCGGCTGGCCTATGCCGAGCAGAACGGCCACCCCTATCGCGCGATCGGTCGCTGGCTGGTGGACCAGGGCCAGCTGAAGAAGGAAGACGTCACCATGGACGCGATCCGCGCCTGGGCCCGGGCCCATCCCGCGCGCGTGCCGGAACTGCTGCGCAGCAACCCCAGCTACGTGTTCTTCGTGCGCACTCCGGACAGCCCGGAAGGTCCGCGTGGTTCACTGAACGTACCGCTCACCGCCGGCTACAGCGTGGCGGTGGATCGCACCGTGGTACCGCTGGGCAGCCTGCTGTGGCTGTCCACCACGCGCCCGGACGGCAGCCCGGTGGTGCGCCCGGTGGCCGCGCAGGACACTGGCGGTGCCATCGCCGGCGAAGTGCGCGCCGACCTGTACTGGGGCAGCGGCGAAGCCGCCGGCAAGCTGGCCGGCGACATGAAGCAGAAGGGCAACATCTGGATGTTGTGGCCGAAGGGCGTGGCGTTGCCAGCGCCGGCCCGCTGAAGCGCCCACCTGCGCGCTGCGAGGTCGGGCGATAATGGCGCCATTCCGAACTTTCCGGCCGCGTCTGCGGCCAGGACCTCTGCAATGACCTACGCAAAGCACAACGCAAAATCCGGCGCGAAATCCGCCGCAAAGAAGTACTACAAGCACTGGGCCGAATCGGGCCTGGGCAAGGGCAACGTGCTGATGGAAGCGCGTGGCGAGAAGATCGTGCGGCAGGTGGAAATCTACGGGACCAAGATGGTCTGGGCCGACGAGCATGCCCACAGCGACGACCGCTTCCTGCTGGCCGACCAGCCGGTGTCGTTCCTGGATTTCGACGAGGACGACGAAATCTCCGCGCGTGAATTCGAAGCCGCCTGGAAGAAGGCACGGGAAGCCACCGGCTACCCGGTGTAATCCCCCCCGGCTCCCGCCCTTGTAGCGCCGAGCTTTGCTCGACGCTGCAAAAGCGGGCACGTGAAATGTTATATGATTACATTTCACCGTAACCGCCCCTTCCCATGACTCCCACCCTTTTGGCCGCCTTGGCGGCCGCGCCGTTCGCCCCTGAAGCTTTCGCACAGTCCGCCGATGCCGCGCTCACCCTCGGCAAGGTGCAGGTGCACCAGCACGGCGAAGGCCAGCTCAGTGCGCACCAGGTACTGACTTCGGTGGACGTGCTCGGCGCGGACCAGATCGAAGACCGCAACGTCTCGCACAGCTGGGAGCTGCTGGGGCAGATGCCCGGCATCCAGCTCACCGAAACGCGGCAGGGTGCCGAATCGGGCAAGGTCAGCTTCCGCGCCTTCAACGGCGAGGGCTACCTCAACGCGATCAAGACCCTCATTGACGGCATCCCCAGCAACGTCAACAGCGGCAACCAGCGCTTCATCGACATGCTGTTCCCGCTGGACATCAGCTACATCGAAGTGGTGCGCGGTACCAACGACCCGCGCTACGGCCTGCACAACATCGGCGGCAACGTGAACTTCGGTACGCGCCAGGGCGGCACCTACACCGACGCGCGACTGGCCTATGGCAGCTACAACACCCGAGATGCACAGCTGGCAGTCGGCCGTGAAGCCAATGGCTTCGCGCAGAACTATTTCGTCGGCACCCAGGCCAGCGACGGCTACCGCGATCACGATGCCTCGAAGAAGTATTCGCTGGGCGGCAAGTGGTTCCATGGCTCGCTGGACGACGGCCTGCGCGTGGGCCTGACCGCGCGCGCGTACCACCACGAAGCCGACGAACCCGGCTTCATGACCGCCGAGGAACTGCGTACGCACCGCCGTGGCAGCGACCTGCGCAACGGCAACGATGGCGATGAACGCGACATGCGCCAGATCGCCGCGCACCTGGACATGAAACTGTCCGACGCGCTCACCTTCGGCACGCGGCTGTACTACAACCGCTATGAAGACGACCGCCGCGTGACCTTCAGCGACGTGCCCAACGGCAACCTGCCGCGCCAGCGCCGCGTGTGGGACGAGCGGCAGCATGGCCTGCTCACCACGCTCACCTGGCAGGCCAGGCCCACGCTTACCGTCGAGGGTGGCCTGAACTACGAGCAGCAGGACAACGGCTACATCCGCGAGCGCTACGCCTACGCCGAACCCACCGACTTCAGGCAGCCACCGGCGCGGGTGCAGAACAATGATCGCCACAGCTTCGACAACTGGGGCGCCTACGTGCAGGCGGTCTACCAGCCCGTCGAAGCCTGGAAGGTCGTGCCGGCCTATCGCGTCGACCGCTTCAGCGGCCGCACCCACCTGGTGAACGGCGTCAGCGGCCGCCTGCAGGACTACGGCACGATCGGCCAGCCCAAGCTGAGCATCATCCACACCCTGGGCCAGACCACCCACGTCTACGCGAACTGGGGCCGCACCTTCCAGGTACTGACCGGCTCCACCGCACCGGCCTACCTCACCCCGGGGCAGGCACCGATGCAGCCGTCCACCAACACCGGCATGGAGCTGGGCCTGAAGTTCCAGCCGTTCGCGGGCGCCCAGGCACGTCTGGCGGTGTGGCAGCAGGACGCGGAAAACGAGGTATCCAACATGCCGGCCACCGGAACCACGGTCATTCTGGGCAAGACCCGCCGGCGCGGCGTGGATGCGCAGTTGAGCCTGCAACTGGGCGACGACTGGACGGTGTGGGCGTCGCACGCCTACCAGGAAGCGAAGATCACCCGCGACGACCGCGATGCCGGCGTTTCCCTGCAGGGACGCGAAGTGGCTGCCACCCCGCGCCACATCAGCAATCTGGGCGTGGATTACCGCGCCGGTGATGCGCTGCGGCTGGGCCTGCAGGCGCGTGCACAGGGCGACTACTACCTGGAGGAGCGCAACGTAGCCGGCAAGTTCGGTGGCTTCGCCGTGCTCGACCTCAGTGCTGCCTACCAGCTCACCCCGCGATTCAGCGTGGACCTGCAGCTGAAGAACGCCACCAATCGCCAGTACGCCTACGCCTGGTACGACAGCTTCTTCTGGGACAGCGCCCGCCCGATGTTTTCGCCGGCCCCGGGACGCAGTGTGTTCGTCGGCCTCAACATGAAGCTGTAACCGGCCACGCATCTGGTAGTGGTCGAGCTCGCTCGACCTGCGGCGGGGGCCGGAGCCCTTTTCTGGCGGAACGTGCTCTGACCCCGAACCCCGCATTTTGCACTACATTGGTGCAATGTCCGACCCCGCACCCCCGCCGTCCCTCGATGCCCTGGGCACGCCGCTGGCCTGGGCCGGGGCCGATGGCCGCATCATCGGCTGCAATCCGGCCTTCGGCCGCTGGCTGGGTGTCAGCGGGCGCCGCCTGCTGGGCCAGCCGCTGGCTGCACTGGAAGTGCAGGGCGAAGCGCTGGCCCACTTCCTGGCACGCGATGAGCGCGACAGCCTGCGCCTGAACCGGTTGGCGCTGGCGGTGCCCGGCGAGGCGCCGCGCTTCGCCGAGGGCTGGATGAGCCGCCGCGACGATGGCGGCTGGTTGCTGGAGGCACATCCGGTCGACGAATTCCCTGGGCTGGACCCGACGCAGGCCCTGCCCAGCGCGCTCAGCGCGGCGCTGAAGGGCCTGGCCCACGAGCTGCGCAACCCGCTGGCCGGGTTGAAGGGTGCGGCCCAGCTGCTGGCCCGCCGCGCGGCCCAGCGCGAGGCCAGCGAGCGCGAACTGATCGAACTGATCGGCTCGGAGATCGAGCGCCTCAACGGCCTGCTCGACCAGCTGCTGTCGCCGGCCCCGGCCGCACCCCACGCCGAACTGAACATCCATGCCGCGCTGGAACGCGTGCTGCGCCTGGCCGAGAACGAGGCCGGCTGGGCAGTACGCCTGCAGCGCGACTACGACCCCAGCATTCCCGAATTCCGTGGCGACGCCGACCGTCTTACCCAGGCGGTGTGGAACCTGGTGCGAAACGCAATCCAGGCCGGTGCCGGTAGCATCACCCTGCGCACCCGCGTGGAGCATGGCGCGCGCATTGCCGAACAGCTGCACACGTTGGCCTTGCGCCTGGAAATCGCCGACGACGGCCGTGGCGTGCCCGAGGAACTGGCCGAACACCTGTTCCTGCCCTTGGTGAGTGGCCGCGCCGAAGGCACTGGACTCGGCCTGGCATTGGCCCAGCAGGTCGCGCGCGAGCATCGCGGCACGCTGACCTACCGCTCGCGCCCGGGCCACACCGTGTTCACCCTGCTGCTGCCGATCGTCAGCGGCGCCGCCCCGGCCGAGGAGGCCCCGCGCGATGTCTGAGTCTTCTTCGTCCCCGCAGCGCATCTGGGTGGTCGATGACGATCGTGCCGTGCGCTTCGTGCTGTGCACCGCGCTGCGCGAGGCGGGCTATCAGGTCGTCGATTTCGACAGCGCTGCGGCAGCCCTGCAGGCCCTGGGCGAAGGCGCGCCGCCGGCGCTGCTGTTCACCGATGTGCGCATGCCTGGCGACGATGGCCTGGTGCTGCTGGACAAGCTCAAGGCCGCGTTGCCGCAGCTGCCGGTGGTCGTGATGTCGGCCTATACCGATGTGGCCAGCACGGCCGGTGCGTTCCGCGGCGGCGCGCATGAATTCCTGTCCAAACCGTTCGACCTGGACGATGCCGTGGCGCTGGCGCAGCGCGTGCTGCCGGCGGTGGCGCCGGCACTGGCAGCGCCCACGCCTGCGCCGGAAGCGCATGGCGACCAACCGCCGCAACTGGTGGGTGAGACGCCACCGATGCGCGCGCTGTTCCGCGCCATCGGTCGCCTGGCGCAGGCGCCGCTGGCGGTGCTGATCACCGGCGAGACCGGCACCGGCAAGGAGCTGGTGGCCAATGCACTGCATCGCGAATCGCCGCGTGCGCATGGGCCGTTCGTCGCGCTCAATACTGCTGCCATTCCGTCCGAGCTGCTGGAAAGTGAGCTGTTCGGCCATGAAGCCGGCGCCTTCACCGGCGCGCAGCGCCGCCATACCGGCCGCTTCGAGCAGGCCGATGGCGGCACGCTGTTCCTGGATGAGATCGGCGACATGCCGCTGCCGTTGCAGACCCGGTTGCTGCGCGTGCTGGCGCAGGGCGAGTTCTTCCGCGTCGGTGGCCGCGAACTGATCCGCGTCGATGTGCGCGTGGTGGCCGCCACCCACCAGGACCTGGAAGGGCTGGTCGCGCAGGGGAAGTTCCGCGCGGACCTGCTGCACCGCCTCGACGTGGTGCGCCTGCAGCTGCCGCCGCTGCGCGAGCGCCGTGAAGACATCGCGCAACTGGCCAGCACCTTCCTGGCCGCCGCCGCACGCAGGCTGGACACGCCACCCAAGCGCCTGACCGCCGCCGCACTGCAGGCGCTGCGCGAACACGACTGGCCCGGCAACGTGCGCGAACTGGAAAACGTGTGCTGGCGGATGGCCGCGCTGGCCGCCGCCGACACCATCGGCGTGGCCGACGTCGATACCGCGCTGAACCGTACGCGGGGCGGTCGCGGCAGCATCAGCGGTGCCGATCCAGGCCAGTGGGAAGCGCTGCTGGCCGAATGGGCGCGCCGCCAGCTCGCCGAAGGCGTGGAAGGGCTGCATGCGCAGGTGCGCCAGCGGGTCGACCATGCGCTGCTGGAAGCGGCACTTCAGATCACCCATGGCCGCCGCGCCGAAGCCGCCGCCCGCTTGGGCCTGGGCCGCAATACCCTTACCCGCAAGCTGGGCGCTGGCCGCCGCCGCGGGGGCCATTGAACGGTCCCTGCACGCGGTCCTCGCGCCTGCTTGCCGAACTGTTGATCGTTCATGGACGATGCAACGCTTAGTGTCACCTGCAAGGAGTCTTCAATGCGTCTGTCCTTTGCCATCCTGCCGTTGTCCGCCGCCGTGCTGCTGTCTGCCTGTGGCAGTACGCCGAAGAAGGCCGAGCCCACCCCGCCGCCGCCGACCGTGGTCAGCGCTGCGAAGCAGGGCGAGGCCAATCTCGCGCCGGCCTCGGCCAGCATTGTCAGTGGCCGCATCGCACTGATGGTGGAGCCCGGCGGCATGCACATCACCGGCCTGGTCGGTGGCCTGCAGCCGATGCAGCAGGCCGGCTTCCACATCCATGAGCGCGGCGACTGCAGTGCGGTGGATGCCAGCAGTGCCGGCAATCATTTCAATCCCGGTGGCGCTGCGCATGGCCGCGCCGGCACCGGCAAGCACCACCTGGGCGACATGGACAACCTGCGTGCCGACGCCCAGGGCCGCGCCAACGTCGATATCCACCTCAAGGGCGTTACCCTTGGCGGAGGCGCCGCCACCGATATCGCCGGACGTGCACTGGTCGTGCATGCCAACGCCGACGACTATCGCAGCCAGCCCGCCGGCAATGCCGGCGTCCGCATCGCCTGTGGCGTGATCCGGGTCGTCCGCTGATCACTGCAGGCATCATCGAGGGAGAGATTCCAATGCGTCTGATCCACACTTCGCTGTTTGCGGCCATCGCCGCGCTGGGCCTGGCGGCCTGTAATCAGCAGCCCGCCACGCCGCAGACTGAAACTCCGCCGGCCGCGCCGGCCGACGGCGCCACCACCGGACCGGCGGCAACTCCGGAACCGGCTGCGGCACCGGCGGCCGATGCTTCGGCAACGGCCGAGCTGGCACCGACCCAGGGCAACGAGACCAAGGGCAGCGTCACCTTCAAGGTGGTTGATGGCAAGGTGCACGTGACCGGCCAGGTTACGGGCCTGAAGCCGGGTAGCGAGCACGGTTTCCACATCCACGAGAAGGGCGACTGCAGCGCGCCGGACGGCATGAGTGCCGGCGGCCACTTCAATCCCGGCAAGCAGGATCACGGCAACGTCGCCACCGATCCGCACCACGGCGGCGACATGCCCAACATCAAGGCCGACGACAAGGGCGTGGCCACCATCGACGGCCCGGTGTCGAGCAACGTCAACATCGGCAAGGGTGATGACTTCGACATCATCGGTCGCGGCCTGATCGTCCACGCCGATGCGGATGACTACAAGACCCAGCCGACCGGCAACGCCGGCGCGCGCCTGGCGTGTGCGGTGATCCAGAAGGCGCCGTAAGGACGCTTTTGCTGGAAACGGAAAACGCCGGCGCAAGCCGGCGTCTTTCTTTGCATCGCTTCCTGTAGAGCCGAGCCCATGCTCGGCTGCTCTTCGGTGGACCTGAGCCGAGCATGGACTCCGGCGCTACAGCAATACGCGCGGCGGTCGCGCCCCGGCGAAACGCAATTGCACGGTAGCGCCGGGCCATGCCCGGCGGTGCGCATCCGCAGATCAGCGCGCCAGCAGCTCGCGCGCGTCGTGCCCGGCCTCGCAGTGCACGAACAGCACCGGCACGCCGTGTGCCTCCAGCACCGCAGCCATCTGCCGCTGGCGCATCAGGAACTGTTCGTAGATGCCCTTCAGGCGGTCGCAATCGTTCTTGCTGTGGTTGTAGTGCGCGCACCAACCGGCCGGGTCGAACAGTGCCATGCGTGCTTCGCCGTGCGTATAGCGCAGCAGCGGCTCGGGCGCGGCATTGAGCCACTCGTCCTCGCCCGGCGCCATGATCGCGGTCTCGATCAGCGGCCACAGCGCGGCCAGGCCCTGGTTGTCGTACTGCATCGACATCATCGCGGCCAGATCGTTCACGGTGAAGTAGCGTGCGTGTTCGATCCGCGCACCGAAGCTGTTCTGCGCCATCAGCGCGGTGTCGGCATGCGCCATGCCGTTGGCGAGCAAGGTGTCTTCCAGCGCATGCGCGACCGCGTTGGTGGTGGCCACATCGCTGCCGGTCAGCAGGAACGGCACCACGCGCAGGCCACCGCCAACCAGGCTGGCATCGGCCTGGAACGGCAGCGGCACATCACCCTCGGCATCGGTACCGAAGGCCAGCAGGCGCGGGCCCTGGTTGCGGCCCGGAGCACGCATCTGCAGTTCTTCCAGGCGGCGATGGATCGGCCAGCCCGGGCGCAGCACTTCGGCCGGGTCGAAATGGGCGGCGGCGAACACCAGGTCCAGCTCGGCTACCTGCGGCACCAGCTTGGACAGGTCACGGCCGACGCGTTCGGCCAGTTCACCGGCCTGTTCTGCGCTGAGCACCGCCTGGCGGGGGATTTCACCGCCGGCCAGTTCCAGGGCCAGCACGCCAAGGGCATTCATCGCGGGGTCGGGTTTGCTCATGGTTCCACGGTTGGCCCATCACAGGGCGGCAGCTACACTTGGCTCCATTATGCCTGCTCCGCCGTGCAGGCCATGTTGCAGACACCCTCATCCATGCCAGGTATCTCCATGCCCAACGCTCGTCCCGTCGCCATCCTCGGTGGCGTCCGCATTCCGTTCTGTCGCCAGAACACCGCGTATTCGGATGTCGGCAACCTCGGCATGTCGGTCCGTACGCTGGGTGCGCTGGTCGAACGGTTCGGCCTGCATGGCCAGCAGCTGGGTGAAGTGGCAATGGGTGCGGTGATCAAGCACTCCAGCGACTGGAACCTGGGCCGCGAAGCCACGCTGTCCTCCGGCCTGTCGCCGCTGACCCCGGGCATCACCCTGCAGCGCGCCTGCGGTACCTCGCTGGACAGCATCATCACCGTGGCCAACAAGATCGCGCTGGGCCAGATTGAATCGGGCATCGGTGGTGGTTCGGACACCACCTCCGACGTGCCGATCGTCTACGGCAAGAAGCTGCGTGCACGCCTGCTGGCCGCCAACCGCGCCAAGAGCACCGGCGACAAGATCCGCGCACTCACCGCTGGCTTCAAGTTCTCCGAGCTCAAGCCCGAGTTCCCGGGCGTGGCCGAGCCGCGCACCGGCAAGAGCATGGGCGACCACTGCGAGGACATGGCCAAGGAGTGGAACATCTCGCGCGACTCGCAGGACGAGTGGGCGGTGTCCTCGCACAAGAAGCTGGCTGCCGCCTATGAGCGCGGATTCTTCAACGACCTGATCGCACCGTTCCGTGGCGTCGAGCGTGACAACATCCTGCGCCCGGATACCTCGCTGGAAAAGCTGGCGACGCTGAAGCCGGCGTTCGACAAGGTCTCCGGCCGTGGCACGCTCACCGCCGCCAACTCCACCCCGCTGACCGACGGTGCCGCTGCGGTACTGCTGGCCAGCGAAGAGTGGGCACGCGCGCACGGCCATGAGCCGCAGGCCTATCTGCGCGATGCGCATGTCTCTGCGGTGGACTTCGTGCATGGCGAAGGCCTGCTGATGGCACCGACCGTGGCCGTGCCCGAGATGCTCAAGCGCAATGGCCTGACCCTGCAGGACTTCGACATCTACGAGATCCACGAGGCCTTCGCCGCGCAGGTGCTGTGCACCCTCCGTGCGTGGGAGAGCGAGGATTACTGCCGCAACCGCCTGGGCCTGGACGCGCCGCTGGGCCGCATCGACCCGGACAAGATCAATCTGCTGGGCTCGTCGCTGGCCACCGGCCACCCGTTCGCCGCCACCGGCGCACGCGTGATCGCTACCGCCGCCAAGCAGCTGGCCGAACGCGGCGGTGGCCGCGCGCTGGTGTCGATCTGCACCGCCGGCGGCATGGGCGTGGTGGCGATCGTCGAACGCTGATCGCTGCGACTACCGGGTTCCACATATGAAAACGCCGCCCGGTGGGCGGCGTTCTTTTTCTCCGGTGGGTGCCGACCGTTGGTCGGCACGCTTCACGGCAACCGCGGGTTGCCGAATTCGTCGCGCTCTTCGTTGGCGTCATACACCGGGGGCTGGACCGCGATCGGCTGCTCTTCCACCGTGGCACGCAGCGGCGCTTCGCTGCCGCGTACCAGTTCCACGCTGTCCTCGCCGCGCTGCAGGCGCAGCGCATTGGCCAGGCACTGTGCCGCCAGCGCGTGTTCGCCACGCTGCGCGAACAGTTCACCCAGTGCCTCCCACGCTGGGGCACCGGCGCCGGCGGCGATGGCCTCGTGCAGGAACGTATCGGCGGCATCCCACTGCTGCTGGGCCAGGGCCACGCGGCCCTGCGCCAGATGCAGTGCGGCCGAGCCATCATGCACATTGCGCCAGCGCGCCAGGTTGGCCTGGCGGGTGGCCAGGCGCTCGGCCGGCAGGCGGCCGTACAGCGCCACCAGTTCGTCGTCCCAGCGCTGGTCCAGCGCCTGTTCCAGCGCCAGCAGCGCCGGCTCATCCCAGTTCAGGGCCACCGCGCGGCTGGCATAGGCGCCCACCACGTCCGGGGTCGGCCGCAGCGCCTTCGGCGTGGCTTCCCACTGTGCGGCCAATGCGTTGACGTCGGCCGCTTCCAGCAGCGCCTGTGCGGCCAGGCGGGCTTCCAGTTCGCTGTTTGATTCGGCCGGCAGTACCTTGCTCTGGCGCAGCGCACCCAGCTGGCCATAGGCCTCGTGTGCGCGGCCGGCACGCGCCAGCGCTTCGGTACGCAGCCACAGGCCGCGCGGCGGCAGCGGCTGGATCGCGGCTACGTCCAATGCGTTGATCGCATCCACCGGCAGGTCGCGCGCCAACAGCTGTTCGGCGCGCAGCAGCGCCTGCAGCGTGGCATCGCTTTCGCCCAGGCGCTGCAGCAGTGCTTCACCGGCGGGGCCGTCGGCGCGCGCCTGTGCGCTGCGCACCGCATTGGCCAGTGCCACCGCGCTCACCTCCGGGTCCTTGGCCGCACCGTCCAGCAGTTTCTCGGCACGCTGCCACTGGCCATGCTCGTAGGCCTGCAGGCCGTCGATCAGGCGCACCCTGCCCTGCTTGCGGCGGTAGCGGCCCCAGGCACGGAACGGTGCAGCGATCAGGCTCCACAGCAGCCACAGCACCAGGACCGTGATCACCGCCAGCAGCGCTACCTTCGGCAGGTTGCTGTGATAGTCGTAGCCGCCGTAGCGCAGGGTCACCTCGCCGAAGCGGTTCAGGTCATCGGCGCCGAGCCATTGCGCGGCGACCACGCCGATGGCCACGGCCAGCAACAGCACGACCAGGGATTGCAGGGGTTTCATGCGGGCTTACCTCCGGTCGGTCTGGGTGCGCAGTTGTTGCAGGGTGCTGCCAAGGACAGCGTCGTTGGCCTGCAGTGGAAGTTCGCGCAAGGCCTTCAGTTCAGCACGTTGCGCGCGCAGGGCCGGTGAATCCGGCCAGCGTCGCTGTGCCCAGTGTTCCACCCGGTCCAGGGCGGAGTTGCGGCCCGCGCGGTCGCCACGCTCGATGGCGGCACGTGCCAGCGTCAGTTCCAGCTGCAGTGCATCGTCGGCGTTGCGCTGTTCGGCGGCCGTCAGTGGGCCGTTCTGGCGGCTGGGGGTGATGTCCACGAACGGGGCCAGGGTGGCCTGCCACCACGGCTTGGCAGCATTGCCGCCGGTCGTGCCGGTGATCTGTGACGGTAGGCCCTGCAGCGCCCCGGCCACAGCATCCAGACGCTGCAGCGACTGCACGCGCGGGCCGCTGCCGAGCGCGTCCAGTGCCTCGCGCTCCTGCACCAGCGCCTGGCGCAGGTTCAGGCCATCAGCGTCGGGCAGTTCGGCCAGTGCGGTGGCCGCCTGTGCGTACAGGCGGCGTGCGCCCTCCACGTCGTCGGCATAATTCAGCCGTTGCGCCGCCTGGGTCAGCAGCAGTTCGGCCTCATCGCGCTGTACCGCCTGGCGGCCCTGGTTGGCGCTGTCGGCCAGCTTGGCCAGGTTCTCTTCCAGCAGCGCACTGCGCTGCGAAAGGCCCAGCATCTCGTCGCGCAGCACGCGGTTGGTGGTGGCCGCGTCCTGCAGGCGCTGGCTGGTTGCGCGCTGGTCACGACGCAGCGCATCGAGCGTGGCCTCCAGGCCCTTCAGCTGGACGGCCGTGGTCTGTGCCTGCGCTTCCTGCTCATGCTGTTGCTGCTGCCAGACGTACCAGCCGGCATAGCCGCCCGCGCCAAGCACGACCGCACCGGCCAGCGGCAGCAACCAGCGCACGGGTCTACGGGGCGGGGAAACGGGCGAAGTCTCGTTCATGGGGCTTCCTTGTCGGCAACGTCGCCGGTCAGGGTCCGGCAGGCCGCATGGTGCACAGCATCACTGTTGCCGACCACAGCGGCAAGCGTGATCCACGTCCCTGTTCAGTTCGCTGCCGGGACGGTGAGCGTGGCGTGTGCAGCGGCCACCAGCTGCGCAGCAGTGGGGCCGGCGCTGCGTGAGATGTGCCGCAGGCCGAGCGACCGCGCCTGTTCGCCGAGGCGGTCGCTGGCAACCACCACGCGGGCAGACGCCCGCAGGCGCTGCTGCCAAGTCGGCGGAAGCTGCTGCCAGAAATGCAGCAGCGCCTCGCCACTGCTGACCGCCAGCACCCACGGCTGCGCTGAATGCGCCAATCGCGCCAGCGTGCGGGGCGAAAGGCGCAGCAGGCGACGCTGGTAGACATCGGCACGTTCGATCGCGGCACCGGCGGCCTGCAGGTGTGCAGCAATCAGGCCGCGTCCGCCGGGCGCGGTGACCAGTCCGATGCGCAGGCCGCGGACGTCCGCCAGCACCGGCAGCGCCAGCAGCCCCTCGCTGTCCATCCGCTGCGGCGCATGCACCCCGGCGACGCCGTGCTCCCGCAGCGCGCGCGCGGTGCCTTCGCCCACGGTCAGCCACGGGCTGCGTTGCGCCTTGGCCAGCGGCAGCAGGGTGGCGGCCGCGGTAACCGCGGCCGGGCTGGTGAACACCACCCGGTCGCAGTTCAGCGCGCGTTGCAGCTGACGCACCACTGGCATGCCGTTCAAGCGCTGCAGGCGCCAGGGCGGCAGGGCCACCACATGCCCGCCCAGCCCAGCAACGGCGCGGCGCAGCGCGGAATTCTGGCCCTGCGGTCGCAGCGAAATGAAGGTCCAGCCCGGCTCGGAACCGGCGGCGCCAGTGGGTATCGTATGGTCGGCCATTGCCTGCATTATGCGGGCCCTTCGTTGTCGTGGTCGCTGCTCCGATGTCCGTTGATGCTCTGACTTCCTCGCTGGCCGCCCTGCAGGACGTGCTGGACTGCATGCCGGCGGTGCGCGCCATGCAGATCCAGCTCGATGGCTATGCCGATGGCGTGCTGCGCATCACCGCGCCGCTGGCCGCCAACGTCAACGACAAGGGCAACGCCTTCGGTGGCAGCCTGGCCTCGGTGCTGACCCTGTCCGGCTGGGCACTGGTCAGCCTGCGCCTGCGCCTGGCCGGCCACGATGCCGAGGTCTACGTGGCCGACAGCAACCTGCGCTACCTGGCCCCGGTCTACGAAGACCTGCATGCCCATGCCAAAGCGGCCGAAGCCAGCGGCTGGGATGCCTTCCTGAATACCTTCCGCCAGCGCCGCAAGGCCCGCATCAGCATCATCGCCACCCAGCCCGGCGCCGATGGCAAGCCGGCCGCCGAGTTCAGCGGTCGCTTCGTTGCCTTCGCCAAAGGGTAGGATGGCAGGCTGACGTCCTGGGGAAACCACCGATGCGCCGCCTCATCCAGTTCCTGATGTGTTCCCTGCTGCTGGTCAGCGCCGTGGCTTCGGCCGACGACCTCAGCCGCAAGCAGCGCAAGTTGCTGGAAGAGACCCAGATCGCCTACGGCGCCACCATCCGCTGGGGCAGCATGGACGATGCGATCGGCTATCTGGACCCGAAGCTGCGCAAGGAAAAGCCGCCGACCGAGTTCGAGCTCAACCGTTACGCACAGCTGCGCGTGTCGTCCTATCGCGAGCGCAGCAGCGCCGCGCTGGATGGCGGCCTGGTCGAGCGCCGGGTCGAAATCGGGGTGATCAACCAGAACACCCAGGCCGAGCGCACCGTGGTCGTGGTCGAGCGCTGGCGCTGGGACCCGGAGGCCAAGCGGTGGTGGCAGACCGCCGGCCTGCCGGACCTGTGGAAGGGGCAGTGACGGGCCGCGTCCGGCTTGTGCGACAATCGGCGCCCGCTTAATCGACCCGTGACCTGAGTGAATTACGAAGAGTTGCTGGCCTTTGCAGGCCGAAACCCGATGCTGTCCGCGGCCCTGGTCGGCCTGACCGTGGCCATCATCGTCACCGAGATCCGCCGCCTGTTCCGGGGCTTCAAGGGCATCAAGCCCGCCGAACTGACCCAGCTGATCAACGCGGGCGGCACGGTGGTGGTCGACCTGTCGGCCAGCGGTGACTTCGAGAAGGGCCACATTGCCGGCAGCCGCAACGCCCAGGCCAGTGCCTTCGGCCCGGAGCACAAGCTGGTGGCCAACGCCAGGCAGTCGCCGGTGGTGCTGGTGTGCCGCAGCGGCAACGCCTCGGAAACCGCCGCCAAGGCGCTGAAGAAGGCCGGCTTCGAGAAGGTCTACGTGCTCGACGGCGGCATTCCTGCCTGGCAGCAGGCCGAGCTGCCGCTGGTCAAGGGCCGCAACTGATTGCCGCAGGTGGCGGATCCGGCCTTGTATGGGCCTGATCCCGCCCCCATCGCAGTAATTCGACCATCGTTTTCATTGCATTCATTGGAGTTACTGGAAATGTCCGAAGAGATCACCAACGGCGCTGCTGCGCCGGTCGATGCCGCCACCGGCCCCGCTTTCACCGTCGAGAAGATCTACGTCAAGGACGTCTCCTTCGAGTCGCCGAACGCCCCGACCATCTTCAATGACCAGGTGCAGCCGGAGCTGCAGCTGAACCTGAACCAGCAGGTGCAGCGCCTGGGTGAGAACGCCTTCGAAGTCGTGCTGGCCGTGACCCTGACCTGCCAGGCCGGTGAGCGCACCGCCTACGTGGCCGAAGTGAAGCAGGCCGGCGTGTTCGGCCTGGTCGGCCTGGACCCGCAGTCGATCGACGTGCTGCTCGGCACCCAGTGCCCGAACATCCTGTTCCCATACGTGCGCCAGCTGATCAGCGACCTGATCCAGGCCGGCGGCTTCCCGCCGTTCTTCCTGCAGCCGATCAACTTCGAAGGCCTGTACGCAGAAACCCTGCGCCAGCGCCAGGAGCAGGGCGACGCACCGTCGCTGGCTGACTCCGAGCCGGCCGGCAACGCCTGATTCCTGCCGCGACGTCACGGATGAGCACTCCCGCTGACAAGATCGCCGTGCTGGGCGCCGGTTCCTGGGGAACCGCGCTGGCCAGCCTGCTCGCACGGCACGGTCACCCGACCGTGCTGTGGGGGCGCGATGCTGCCGTGGTCGACGCCATCGACCAGCGCCACGAGAACCCGCGTTACCTGCCGGGCATCCCGCTGCCGGACAGCCTGCGTGCCACTACCGACCTGGCGTCGGCGGTGGAGGGCGCGGCCTGGATCCTGGTGGTGACCCCCTCGCATGCCTTCGGCGAAACCGTGCGCGCGCTGGCGCCGCTGCGCCCGGCCGGTGCCGGCGTGGCCTGGGCCACCAAGGGCTTCGAACCCGGTTCGGGCCGCTTCCTGCATGAAGTGGCGCGCGAAGTGCTGGGTGAGGACGTGCCGCTGGCCGTCGTCACCGGGCCGTCGTTCGCCAAGGAAGTGACCCAGGGCCTGCCGACCGCGATCACCGTGCACGGCGACGTGCCCGAGTTCGCGCAGACGGTGGCCGAGGCGATGCACGGCCCGGCGTTCCGCGCCTATACCGGCGACGACATGGTCGGTGCCGAGCTGGGCGGCGCGATGAAGAACGTGCTGGCCGTGGCCACCGGCGTGGCCGATGGCATGCAGCTGGGCCTTAACGCCCGTGCCGGCCTGATCACCCGTGGTCTGAACGAGATGCTGCGCCTGGCCGCTGCGATCGGCGCCAAGCCGGAAACGCTGATGGGTCTGGCCGGGCTGGGCGATCTGGTGCTGACCTGCACCGGCGACCTGTCGCGCAACCGCCGCCTGGGCCTGGCCCTGGGCCGCGGCCAGACGCTGCAGGATGCCGTGCGCGAAATCGGCCAGGTGGTCGAGTCGGTGCAGACCGCCGACGAAGTGATGCGACAGGCGCGCCGCCATGGCATCGACCTGCCGATCTCCGACCGCGTGCGTGCCGTGCTGCACGGCGAGCAGACGCCGGAAGAAGGTCTGCGCGCGCTGCTGGCGCGGGAACAGAAACCGGAATACCCGGACACGCTGTTCAAGTGAATCGAAAAACCCCGGCCACGCGCCGGGGTTTTTTTATGCGCGCCCCATCCACGCATGGCGTAGATCCAGGACGGATCCCGCTTCTGGTAGCGGCCAACCTTGGTTGGCGCCCAGCAGCGCCGGGCCATGCCCGGCGGCATTCATCACCGCGCGCGCGGCCGCGCGTTGCTGTTGTCCATGTCCGATAAAATCAACCACGGCCCATCCCCCTCGCGCTTCAGCATGAGCGTGAACTTGCCGGTATCCCTCACGTTGCTGCCGTAGCTGTACGCACCAATGATGTAGCCCGTGCTGCCCTCCATCGAATACGGCAACGTACGCAGCCGCAACGGACTGCCACCCCGGCCGGCATACGCGGCCTCGATCGCGCTGCGGCCGCGCATCGGCAGCTGGTTGCTCTGCAGCACAAAGCCATCTTCGGCGAACAGCGCATTAGAATCACGCGGCCGTCGATTCGGCGGACGCAGCGCAGATCAGACAAGGACACGCGATGAAGATGCGAATCACAGGGATGGCGATGATGGCCGCGCTGCTGGCAGCCTGCGGACAGGCACCGGAAAAGACTGGCGAGACTGCACCTGCTGTGGCGCCAGCGCCGACCGCCGAAGCGCCGGCCGCCGCGGCGACGGTGGTCGAGAAGGAACCGCCCGCCGAAGACGGTGTGGACCCCTCGGTGTGGGACAACGAAGGCGAACCGGAAGACCCGAGTGCCGGCGGCGAACTCACCTGCGCGGACAACCCGCTGGCGACGCATTTCTTCACCCTGGTGGGCGGCAATACCGTGGACGACTGCGGCCGCGAGGACCCGAAGGTACTGGCCGCGTTCAACGCCCTGATGAAGAACACAGCTGCAGCCGAATCCGCTGACAAGGAGATTCCATCGCTGCGCGAACGCCTGTTGAGCGGGCCCAGCGGTCCTGGCGATCTGGTGGTGCTGCAGGGCGAGCCGTGGTGGTTCTATACCGCCTGCCAGGCCCATGACTGCCCCGGTACCGCGTTGGCGATGCTGTATTCACCCGACCAGTCGAAGATGGTCGGCCGTCTCACCGCACGCTGCCGTGTGTGGTGGCTGGGTGAGCCGACGGCGGAACAACGTGAGCAGATCGAACAGCGCCAACCACTGCAGGATGCCGCGTTGAAGGAAGACAGCGCGCTCTGCGAGTGATGTGGCGCGCTCCGCAGCGCCGGGCCGCGCACGGCGCTGCAGTGTGCGTTGTTCCCCGTATTACCCTTCCGGCCGCATGCGTGCGCTGACCTGTGCGGCCAGCGACAGGCTGGCCATCATCAGGCCCTCCATCACGCGGTCGCCCACGTACTCCTCGTCGGGTCCGTTCTGGCGCACGCGCTCGGCAGCCAGCAGCATTTCCAACGCCACGCGCAGGCCGGTCAATGCGAAATCCGCGTCGGCCAAGGCCATGCGGCGGCCAGGCATCTGATGACGTTCGGGCCAGGGCTGGCCGTCGGCGGCAGCGCCCTTGCCGATGCGGTCGAGCGTGGCGATGAAACCGAGAGGATCGCGCGCGTGCGCCGCTTCCGAAGGCGCGTCCGCGTTGGCGGGTACGTACTGCGTGCGCAGCCGGGAGGATTCGGGTGTGCTGATGGCAAGGGCTCCGTGCAGGACAGACGGCAGCCGCCACGCAAAGGTGGCGGGCGGAGACGTGGTTCGAAAACCGGGCGCTTGTTGAAACCGGCAGGCACAAGGCCTCCACGCTCCGCCCGCCATGACCGGCAGACGGAATGCCCGCCGGCGCCACGAGGGGTGACGCCGGCGGGCAAGCGTTGTCAAACAAGCGCACGGGTTTTCGAAGCCCGGCCATCCTTTTTCGATGGCACGTCATCTGTACGCGTGCTGCTGCGCGGTGCCAATCAGAACAGTTGCATTCAATGCTTGATCAAAGACGCTTTTGGCATTTTTGCATGCTGTTAAGCCGTCGCAGACGCAGGCGCCGCAACGTCCGTAGCGGCATGGGGAATATGCGACATGGGTCGAAGTTGATGACGTGGCGTACGGGTACCCCACCAGGCCGATGACGACAGTGCGGGGCGAAGAACGTAAATCGACTTCGGCGCACTCCGGTGTGTCAGTGCTCTTCGCGTCTCTCGTACCAGGCTTGAGTACGGTTCACGATCCGCACCACAGACAACATGACCGGCACCTCGATCAGTACACCCACCACCGTCGCCAGCGCAGCCCCCGAATGCACGCCGAACAGCCCCACCGCGGTGGCTACCGCCAGTTCGAAGAAATTGCTGGCACCAATCAACGCCGAAGGGCCGGCCACGCAATGCGCCACGCCCAGGCGACGATTGAGCAGGTAGGCCAGGCCGGAAGTGAAATAGACCTGGATCAGGATCGGCACCGCAATCAGTGCGATCACCAGCGGCTGCTTCACGATCTGCTGGCCCTGGAAGCCGAACAGCAGCACCAGTGTGAGCAGCAGCGCACACAGCGAGACGGGCCCAAGCTTGCGAAGCATCTGCTGCAACGCCGCCTCGCCACGATGCATCAGGATCCAGCGCCGCAGCAACGCAGCCAGCAGCACCGGCACCACGATGTAGAGGCCAACGGACAGCAGCAGGGTATCCCACGGCACGGTGATCGCCGACAGGCCCAGCAGCAGTGCAACCACCGGCGCGTAGGCCACCACCATGATCGCGTCGTTCAACGCCACCTGGCTCAGGGTGAAGTTGGCATCGCCACGGCACAGGTTGCTCCACACGAACACCATGGCGGTGCAGGGCGCGGCCGCCAGCAGGATCAGCCCGGCGATGTAGCTGTCGATCTGTGCTGCGGGCAACCAGTCGGCGAAGGCATGGCGCAGGAACAGCCAGCCCAGCAGCGCCATCGAGAATGGCTTGACCGCCCAGTTGATGAACAGCGTTACGCCGATGCCCTTCCAGTGCTGCTGCAACTGGCGCATCGCAGTGAAGTCGACCTTCAGCAGCATCGGGATGATCATCAGCCAGATCAGTACCGCAACCGGCAGGTTGACCTTGGCGATCTCTGCGGATGCCAGCGCGGCAAAAGCACCGGGTAGGAAGTGGCCCAGCAGCGTGCCGACCGCAATGCAAAGCCCGACCCAAAGCGTCAGGTGGCGTTCGAACAGATTCATGCGGGAAGTCACGGCATGCTGTCGGTCGGCTGCAACTGTCCAATCTGATCCAGCGCGTGCTGCAGCGCTTCGCGGTCGGACCACAATGAGTCAGGCAAGGCGAGCAATGCACGCAGTCGCGCCTTCACGATGGCATGAGCCAGCGCGAAGGCTGCGGTCTTGTCGGCATCGTTACCCGCTACGGCCGCCGGATCGGGCAGGCCCCAGTGGCTGCGGATGAAGTCACCGAACACCACCGGGCAGGCCTCCGCTGCGGCTGAATCGCACACGGTGATCACCAGGTCCATCGGCGGTGAATCCACGAACTCATCCCACGACTTGCTGCGCAGCCCTTCAATGGGCATTCCTTCGGCCTGCAGCTGGGCCAGCGCGAAGGGGTTGATCTGGCCAGTGGGCTGGCTGCCCGCACTGAATGCGCTGAAGCGATCGCCGCCCCAGGCGCGCAGGGTGGCTTCAGCAAGCATGCTGCGGGCGCTGTTGCCGGTGCAGAGGAACAGGACATTACGGGTCATGTGGCTTCCGTGGTCAGTGAGTGGCTTGGACATGCAAAGCGCGCTGCCCGGACAGAGACGGGTGAACTCGGCAGAGCTGCGGATCGCCTCCGCTATCTGCGCGCGATCGCATCCGGCATAGCCGTGCCGCGCGAACCACGAGCCTGCCGATGTTGTCAGCAGCACCAGTTCCCTGACCTGCATACGGTGGGCCATCTCTTCGGCCGCTGCCAGCAATGCGCGTCCAAGGCCGGTGCCGCGTCGGTCATCAGACACCACCAGGGAGCGGAGCAGCGCCGAGGCGCCGAAAACCTGCAATCCAACGGCGCCCACGGGGACGCCGTCGAGGTCTGCGACGAGAAACACGACCTCGCTGCTTTCCAGATCGGCCACGGGCAACTGCGCCCGCTGCAGAAGGTCTCGGATGCAGGACAGGTCGTCGCGTGTGCCGGCACGAATCACGGGGTCTGGCTTCATCTCAGCACCTGCAGGCCGGTTCGCTTGCCGCGCACTGCTGGTCCGGCGAACCCGCGCAGCAATTGTGCGTCAGGTACTGGATCAAGCCGTTCATCGCATCGAAGTTGGCGCGATAGCAGACATGGCGGCCCTGGCTTTCGCTCTCCACCAGCCCGGCCTGCACCAGCTCCTTCAGGTGGAAGCTGAGCGTGGCTGGGGGCACCTGCAGGGCCGTGGCGATGTCGCCCGCCATGCGCCCTGCCGGGCCAGCCTCCACCAGCAGGCGGAAAGAAGCCAGGCGGGTGGCATGACCGAGCGCGGTGAGGGCGGTGATTGCATTTAACGTTTCCATATTTCTAGAATAATCGAATGAATAAGCCAGTCACAAGCCCTGACCTGCCCAATCTGGTGGAATCGTCATTGCCCCAGCCCAATCATCACAAACTCGCCGCGGCAGATCTGGGGCCGCCACGCATCCTCCTGCTCTACGGCTCGCTGCGGCCGCAGTCCTTCAGCCGCAAGCTGGCGCTCGAAGCCGAGCGATTGCTGCGCCATCTGGGGTGCGAAACCCGCATGTTCGATCCACATGCGCTGCCCATGCTGGACAGCGTGGACACGAGCCACCCTGAAGTGCAGCGATTGCGCGAATGGTCGCAGTGGTCGGAAGGCCAGGTCTGGGTCAGCCCCGAGCGGCATGGCACGGTCACCGGCGTGTTCAAGAACCAGATCGACTGGTTGCCGCTGGAAGATGGCAGCGTGCGGCCCACGCAGGGCAGGACGCTGGCGGTGATGCAGGTGAGCGGCGGCTCGCAGTCGTTCAACACCGTCAACACGTTGCGCGTGCTCGGTCGCTGGATGCGCATGCTGACCATCCCCAACCAGTCATCGGTGGCCAAGGCCTGGCAGGAATTCGATGACGACGGGCGGATGAAACCCTCGCCGTACTACGACCGGGTGGTGGATGTGATGGAAGAGTTGGTGAAGTTCACGCTGCTGACGCGGGGCCGGTCGGACTACCTGGTAGACCGTTACAGCGAGAGGAAGGGCGACGCGCTCGCGGCCGCATTGGCGCAGGCTGCTGGCGCTACCGCCTCCTGAGTTCCGCTACGCAAACGCGCTCTATTTGCTCGCGCGCCGCGCGCCCTTCTCGTCTTCTTCCTTCGCATTCCCACGGCTCTGTGCGAACTCCGGGAAGGTTTTCGCGATCGAATCCTTGTCCGGCAGGATGTAGAACACACCGCCCTTCTCAAACGTGGAGTGCACGATCTGCTCGTAGAACGCAGGCGAAACGTTGATGCAACCGTGGGTGACACGGTTGTCGTCCGGCGAGGGCGATGCCAACCGCTCGGCGCGCTTTTCCTTCGGGCTGCCCGGCGGCAGCGGGTGCATCGAGACTGCGGAATCGTAGTCCACCCACAGCACGCGCCCGGCATCGTCGGACGGGCCGTAACCGCCAATGAAGCGGCCGGCAGGCGTGGTACGGTCGTGGCCGGGAATCGCGCTCAGTGCGAGCTTGGCGACGCCCGGTGCGGAGTGGTCGCCGATCGCCGACCCAAACAGCGCCGGTGCTGCGCCGCGCAGCTTGCCATCACCGCCGAAGACCAGAACCTGCGCCGCCGCCTTGTCCATGACCGCAAACGGATAGCCCTGGTTGTCCTTGCTGGCGACCACCCAGCCGGCCAGCTCGATCACTGTTTCGGACACGCTCTGGTCGGGCGGAAGTTCGTCAACGGCGGCAATGCGTTGTTCAGGCGCTTCCTTGTCCTTGCCCTTGGCGCTGGCTGCGCCGCTGCACGCAACGGCCAGTGCCAACGCCAGTGCGGCATGGAAGACGCGGCGTGCAGGGGAGGAGGAGGTACGAATGGGACGGCTCCTTGCAATGCAATTCTGGGTGGAAGGATGCCAGTGGCCGGCGAAGGCCACTGGTTCCCGATACAGAGGTGGATCAATTCAAAGGGTGAGAGAGCTATCAGCCGCGCGGCTTGCGACCGGCCGGTGCCCTTTCAAGCTGCTGTACGCGGCCTTCGATCTGGTCCAGACGCTGGTTGGCCTGCTGCGCCGACTGGTTGGCGGACTCGGCACTCTGGGCAGCGCCCTGCACCTTTACGTCGAGCTGATCGAGGCGCGAGTTGATGGTTGCGAACTCGTCCTTGTAGGTGGCGCAAGCGCCGAGGCTTACGGTGGCCACGATGGCGACGGTGATGGCGCGTGCTGCGTTGATGTGCTGCTTGGTCAGTTTCATTTCCAACTCCCTCCTTCGTCTGGGGAAGCTGGAATATAGCGGCGTTTGTTCCCGGCGCTAGCCCGTGCTTTCAGCTGGAATTGGAAGACGTGGAAGCGCTGTGAAGACGTTCGATCAACAAAACTTAACAAGCAGGATCACGCGGGCGGACGTGCATCGGCCGGCTTGCCTTGTGCCTGTTCAGAAGCACGTATTCATCAGCATGAAGCGGAGTTCATCGAAGTGCCGTCGGCACCGCCTCGATGCCAGCGCACGCGGGCCGCCACCGGCTGGCGTCCAGCAGCGCCTGATAGAGCAGGGTGGGCTGCTCGACTTCCACGCGTGCACTTGGCTGTTGCACGTGCACGTACTCATGGGCAATCAGGTGCACGAAACGGTCGCCGACATCGGCCTGCATCCAGTCGGCGTCGCACAGCGCTTGCAGTCCACTGACCACGCCTGCTTCGGCGGTCACGCCACCACTGTTGCCGCGGCCCACCAGTACGGTGACCGGGGAAAGCGCCGCAGACGGCAACAAGGTGCCCAGCTGATCGACGGCAGCGGCGACGCGCATGCGGATCGATGGCAATGCTGTCGCGCAGGTTCTCGCTTTCGCAAACAATGCCGGCGTGTCCTGGATGGCCCTGGCCAGCCGCTCCATCGAGCCGATACGGCTGTCGGTGAAGCTGCGCAGAGCGTCTGTGCCAGCATCCAGATAGCTGCGCTGCAGATCGTCGGCACTCGGCTTTCCAGCGCTGGCATCCAGCACATGGAAGAAACGCGTGACATCGTCCGTCTGAATCACGATGCGCGCAGGAGGCTGGCTGCGCTCGGCCGCCTGCAGCATCATCGCAAGGATGATGAGCAGCAGCTCGCGCACCCTACGGCGGGCACGTCCCCGCAACAGCAGTGACGCGGCGGATGTGTGCGGCATGCGGAGTTCCCTGAACGTCGCCCATATTTATATACCAGTCAGTTCAATATTCAGGGTTGATTAGACCCCCTAACGGATAATTCACACCTGTCGATCGCCTCCTCTCTCTTCCCCTCCCGGGAGGCGGCCGACGAAACCAAAATAATTAAAGGTGTGTCCCGATGAACAAGAATTCGCTGCTTGCCCTGGGTCTTCTGGCTGCCCTGCCGTTCGCTGCATCGGCAACCGATGGCCTGTCGTACAACTACGTTGAAGGCGGCTACGTGAACACCGATGCCAAGGGCGGCGACGCCGATGGCTGGAAGGTGAAGGGTTCCGTTGCGGTGCACCCGAACTTCCACGTCTTTGGCGACTACAGCGCCCAGGAAACCGACAAGTTCAAGAATGACGTCGACCAGTGGCGCCTGGGTGTCGGCTACAACTACGGCATCGCACCGAACACCGACCTGGTGGCCCGTGTTGCGTACCAGAAGTACGACGAGAAGCGCGGCCTGGACTTCAACGGTTACTCCACCGAAGTGGGCGTGCGCACCGCGTTCAACCCGTACGTGGAAGGCTACGTGATGGCCGGCTACGAAGATTTCAGCAAGAAGCACGGTTACAACCCGGACGGCGAGTTCTACGGCCGTGTCGGCGCCACCGCCAAGTTCAACCAGAACTGGGGCCTGAGCGGCGAAGTGAAGCTGGCCAAGGCTGGCGACCGCGAGTGGTTCGTGGGCCCGCGCTTCACCTGGTAACAAACGCCTGTCGTTAGTGCGTGTTGTGCTGGCGTGTGACTCTCTCTCTCTCTCCCACACGCCAACCGAAGCCCGGCCTCGCGCCGGGCTTCACTTTTATGGGCCCTGTAGCGCGACAATGCGGCATGGGCGACTCTTCTTCCCTCGCATGCACTGGCACGGCCTACCAGGAGCATCTGGCACCCGCGCCGCTGCGTGGCCACTTTGGACAGCTGTGGCAGAGCCAGCTTCCTGCCGATGCCGATGGGCACGTCACCGTACTGCCTGACGGTTGCGTGGACATTCTCTGGCGCGACGGCGTGCTGTTCGTGGTCGGGCCGGACCGCGTGGCCGCGCACCCGGGGCTGGCACCCGGTGCGCAGGTGCTGGGCGCACGTTTCCGTCCCGGCCAGGCACTGGCCGCGCTGGGCCTGCCCCTGGCCGGGATCATCGGCCAGGCCGTGCCCCTGGCTGACCTGAAGGGCGCGTGGGCGAACAAGGCGGCGGCCTCCATCGGCGACACCGCGCCTGCACAGCGCCTGCAGCGAATGGCGCACTGCCTGCAACAGCATATGGGTGCGGTCGCGCTCGACACCCCCGCCAAGCGCGCACATGCCCTGTTCCAGGCGCTCGCCGCCGGCCACGCCACGCTGGACACGCTCGCGGCGCACGTCGGCCTGAGCCCGCGCAGCCTGCGACGCTTCAGCCAGTCGCAGTTCGGCTACGGCGCCAAGACGCTGGAACGGATCCTGCGGCTGCAACGTTTTCTGCGCCACAGCCGCGCGCTGCCGCAGCACTCCCTGGCGATGCTGGCCGCCGAGGCCGGCTATGCCGACCAGGCCCATCTCAGCCGCGAGGCACGTGAGCTTGCCAGCATGACAGCACGCGAGCTGCGCCTGGAATGGGGCCAATGATGGCCGTTTTGTTCAAGACCACGGTGCTGCATTGATCGATGCTGGGCTCCCAACACGGAGCCACGCCATGAGCCACGCCGCATCCCGCGATGCCGAACGCCGCATCGACAACATCGAATTCAACGTCGCCGACATTGCCCGCAGCAAACGCTTCTACGGCGAGGTGTTCGGTTGGCACTTCACCGACTATGGCCCGGCCTACACCGAATTCGACGATGGCCGCCTGAAGGGCGGCTTCGTGGCCGACGTGCCGGTGCGTGCCCACGGCGGGCCGCTGGTGATCGTGTATTGCGCGGACCTGTCCGACGCGCAGCAGCGCGTAGTCGCTGCCGGTGGCGAGGTGGTGCGGGCGGTGTTCGCATTCCCCGGCGGCCGCCGCTTCCACTTCCGCGACCTGGATGGCTACGAGCTGGCGGTGTGGAGCGATCTGGATTGAGTCTTCGTACCATTGCCGGTGGACGGAACGAGAACCGCTCCGTCCACGGTCAGGCGGTTCCGCTATGATCGCCCGCACATCGCCACACGCGACGCGCCCGCCTCAAGCCCGCAGGAATACCGTGAACACCCAGCCCGCCCAGATCACCGCCGTCAACCACACGCTCGACAATGAGCCGCAGCAGATCACCGCGCCACTGACCCATTCGGCGGCGTTCCTGGTGCTGAAGGTGAAGGATGATGAGGCGTCGATCGCCAGGGCGCGCGAGGTGCTGGCCAGCACCGACGACCTGATCAAGAACACCGCCATCCGCGAGATCGAACGCACCTTCACCTGCAACGTGGCCATCGGCCACCGTGTGTGGCAGCCGCTGGTGGGCACCACGCCGCCGCGCGAGCTGAAGCCGTTCCGCGAGATCAAGGGCGCCACCCACACCGCCGTGTCCACGCCGGGCGACCTGCTGTACCACATCCGGGCGCGCACGATGGACCTGATCGTGGCCTTCGAGCGCAACCTGCTGATGGCCTTCGGGGATGCGGTGGAAGCGGTCGATGACGTGGCTGGCTTCCGCTATTTCGATGGCCGCGACCTGCTCGATTTCGTCGACGGCACCGCCAACCCGGAAGGGCTGTCGCTGCCGGAAGCCACGATCGTGGGTGAGGAAGACCCGGAACATGCCGGCGGAAGCTACGTGGTGGTGCAGAAGTACCTGCACAATCTCGATGCCTGGCGCGCGCAGAAGACCGAGGCGCAGGAGGCGATCATCGGCCGCACCAAGCACGACAACATCGAGCTGGACGATGCACCGGCCGATGCGCAGAAATCGCACAAGACCCTGTGCACCATCGAGGACGCCGACGGCGAGCACGAGATCCTGCGCGACAACATGCCGTTCGCCAACCCGGGCCGCGGCGAATACGGCACCTACTTCATCGGCTACACGCGCCGCCTGTGGGTGATCGAGAAGATGCTCGAGCGCATGTTCATCGGAAATCCCGCACCGCTGCATGACCGCATCCTCGATTTCTCCACCGCCACCACCGGCGTGACCTTCTTCGCGCCCTCGCGCAAAGTGCTGGCCGATCTGGGCGATTGATCGCGCCGGGCAGCGGCGACGGCCATCTGCCTGTCATCTACCGCCCCGACCATCAGCCGTTGGATGAGAGCGCAGGGGCGGGCGATCGCGATGGCAAGGAACACAACCGGCGCACGCCGCTGGTGGCGGCCGCTGGCCGCGGTGTTCGGTGCGCTGGCACTGGGGAGCGCCGCGGTGTCCGCGCAGGACGCCCCTGCGCATTGGATGGCCTACGCCGCTGCGGTCGGTGGCCAGCTGCAGCAGCGCCTGCAGCAGGAGCAGGACCCGCAGGCGCAGCGCGTGCTGGAATGGCTGCAGGCACATCCGGACGCACCGACGCCGCTGCCGGTGAGCGTGTGGATCGCGGCGGATGGCCGCATCTCGAAGCTGGAATTCGACAGCCTGGGCGATGCCCAGGTCGACGCCGACCTGCGCGCGACGCTGCAGGGCGCGCCGTTGCAGGCAGCCCCGCCGGCCGACATGCGCCAGCCGCTGCGGCTGGGGCTGGTGCTGGTGCTGGAGCCGAAGTAGATCCACGCCATGCGTGGATGTGGTGGGTAGATGCCGACCTTGGTCGGCAGGCGCGCGCCAACCCGGGTTGGCGACTACCGGTAGCCCGCCACGCATGGCCTGGCTCTACTGCGTTGCCACCTGTGGCTCGCGCGCGGCGGCGCTCCATGCGCGCAGGCCGAACACGGCCAGGCCGAGGAAGAACACGTACAGCGCGGCGGTCACGTGCAGCGACTTGAACAGGTACGCGCCCACGTAGACCACGTCCACCGCGATCCACACCCACCAGCAGGCCACGTGGCGGCGCGCCTGCCACCACTGCCCGACCAGGCTCAGGCCGGTCAGCAGCGCGTCCAACCACGGCAGGGCGGCATCAGTGAAGCTGTGCATGGCTGCACCCAGCGCCACGCCACCACACAGGCCGATGGCCAGGTCACGCAGCAGCGTGCCGCGTGCCAGCGGCACGATGCGGATGCTGCCCTCATCGGCGGCATGCTGCCGCCAGTTGAGCCAGCCGTAGACCAGGAAGCCACCGAAGGCGACCTGCAGCAGGGTGTCCGAGTACAGCTTGGCCTCGGCGAATACCAGCCCGTACAGCGTCACCGACAGCAGGCCCACCGGCCACGCCACCAGCCGGCGCCGGGCCATCAGCCAGACGCCAAGGATGCTGCACAGTGCGGCGGTCCACTCGAGCATCACGCCGCTCACAGCGCGAACGTCACCGACAGGCGGGCCTGTCGCGGTGCGCCGGGGAACAGGTAGTAGTCACCGCCGCTGCTGCCGGTATCGCGCCAGTAGAAGCGGTTGAACACGTTGTCCACCGACAGGTTCCAGGTCACCGCACGCTCGTGCAGGCGATGCTGGAAGCGCAGACCAGCGTCGAACACCGAGTAGTCCGGTGCGCGCACGCCGCCGTCGGCACGTGCGACGTTGGCACCGGCATAACGCCAGCCGCCAGTGACATCCAGGCCCTGCACGAACGGCAGCGCATAGGCCACATGCACGCTGGCCCGCACCTTCGGCACATTCACCAGCTGATGGCCTTCATAAGCCGGCGTGCCGGTGTCGCGCGCACGCGCCTGCAGCACGCTGGCACTGGCCACGATCTGCAATGCGTCGGTCAGCTGGCCGTTGGCGGTCAGCTCCAGGCCGGTGTGGGTCTGGGTGCCTTCCTCGACGAAGGTGTAGCCCACGTCGCTGTTGTCCGGCCTGGCGTACTGGTACGGCTGCGAAATGCGGAACACGGCCGCACCCAGGGTCAACGCCTCGACCGGCACGTACTTCACGCCCACTTCCAGCTGGCGCGACTGCACCGACGGCAGGAAGGTGTCGGCATTGCTGGTCCAGAACGGCGCTTCCTGGCCAAGCGAAATGCCGCGCACGTAACTGGCATAGGCGTTGAGCTGGTCGGTGGCCTTCCACACCAGCGCGGTCTGCGGCAGGAAGCGTGACAGGCGGCTGTGGCGCTGCGGGGTGCCGCGCTTGTCGTAGGAGCGCTCATCGAGGCGCACGAAGCGGCCACCGGCCAGCCACTGCCAGTCGTCACCGAAGCTCATCCGGTCCAGCGCGAAGAAGGCGGTCTGGCGGCTGTCCAGGCGACGTGCGGACGGGCCAGGCATCTTCGGCGACGGCGCGAATACCGGCACCGGTGCTTCGTGGATGTTGGTGGTGCCGACGTACTCGTTGACGCTCGGGCGCCTGTCCACGGTGCGGCGGAAGTAGTCGGCGCCGAGGGTCAGCTCATGGCCGACGCTGCCGGTCTCGAAACGGCCACGCAGCTCGGCACGGGCCTGCTGGTTGCGGCGGGTATCGTCCGGGCTGCGGTAGTCGTAGACGTCGTAGTCGCCGTTGGGCGCGAAGTAGTTGCCCGGCACGCTGCCATCGGCGCATTGCACGGCGTAGTAGCAACCGTAGGCGAAGGCGACGTTGTCATCGATCACCGACCGGCTGTGGCCGACCGAGACGCGCGACTGCCAGGCCTCGTTGAAGTCGTAGGTGTGCAGGGCGGTGATGTTGGTGCTGGCGATATCCACTGGACGCTGCCACGGCTGGTAGCCGAGCAGGTGCTCGCGGTCGACGCCGCGCGGCAGGTCGCGTGCGCCCAGCAGCTGGTAACCGGACACCGAACGCTGCGAACTGGTCTGGTAATTGGCGTCCACCTCCAGCTTGCCGCGTTCGCCGATCAGCCAGTCGGCCGCCAGCGAGTAGAAATTGCGGCGGCCATCGGCGTGCTCGACATAGGAATTGCTGGAATCCCACGCGGCATTCAGGCGCAGGCCGAAGCGCGGGGTGATCCAGTGGCCGACATCGACGGCGACGTAGCGCGAGCCTTCCGAATCGGTGCCGAGCGTGGCGGTGCGCACTTCGGCCGGGCGCTTGCCGATGTAGTTGATGATGCCACCCGGTGCCATCACGCCTGCGGCCAGGCCGGCTTCACCCTTGAGGATCTCAACCGACTGCACGTTCTCCAGCGCCAGGCGCTGTTCGCCGGCGATGGACAGGCCGTTGAAGCGGTAGCCGGTGGCGGCGTCCAGCGCGAAGCCACGGATGGCGATGTTCTGGTAGTAGCCCACAGGTGCATACGCATCACCCAGCGAGGCATCGTTGCTGGCAAGCTCGGACAGCGAACGTACCTGGCGACGGTCGAGATAGTCGCGCTCGAGCACGTTCACCGACGCCGGCGTGTCCTTCCACGAACCGCCGCCGAAGGCATTCACGCGCGAGGTATCGGCCTTCGGTTTGCCGGCCTGCACGCGCACCGCTGCCAGTTCGGTCGGCGAGCGCTCGGCGCCGGTGGCAGCCGCATCGGGGGACGCCTCGGCCTCGCTGGCGTGCAGCGGCAGCGCGGCGCAGAGGGCGAGGGAGAGCAGGGTGGGGCGCAGGCAGCGGTTCATTCGATTCGTCTTCGGACAACAAGGGAGACGAAGCGACGGCGCGCAGGTGCACCTGCCCATGACGGGGGTGTGGCTGCGGCTCAAAGCTCCCTACGCCGGTGCAAACCGGATCAGGTTCCAAGGGACTCTCTCAGCCTAGCAGATCCAGGCACCCCCGCTTCAGGTGACCATTTCACTACAAATGGTACGGATTTGCGAGCCGGCGCCCTTCAGGCTGCCGCGTGCAGGGCCTGCAGCAATGCCTGTCCCGGCGCGCTGTGGAACCACGCCGGGTGCCCCAGCATGAAGGGCTGCCACGCCACGTCGGCATTCGCGGTCGAGCCGGTGACACCTTCGAAGTACTCCACTTCGGACAGTGCGAAGTCGAAATGGACCATCGGCAGCAGGTCGGCCAGCAGGTGCACGCGTGCCGCCGACAGCGGCAGTACCTGGCGGTAGCCGTCGAGCAGGGCCAGCGCGATATCGATGCGCACCGCCTCCATGCCGCGCTCCAGCTCCAGCCACGCCACCGCGTTGCGCTCGATCGCGGTGGCGAGGTCGAACAGTGCGCTGGTGGGCGAGGCCAGGCCGAAATCCAGCACGGTGCTGATCTGCCCATCGCGCCACAGCAGGTTGGAAACATGCCAGTCGTTGTGGGCCCACAGCCGCGGCTCGTCGCGCAGGCGCTTGGCCAGGCCGGCATGCCACGGCAGCACGTCACGCTGCAGCTGCGCTTCCCACGGAATGCGCGCGAGATAGCGGGCCAGCGCGGGGCGCTCGTGCAGCCCTGCCTTGATGGCCGCGATCGGATCGTCGGCGCGGATCAGATCGTCGCGCGCGACCAGCACATGGGTGCTGCGCTGGGGCGCGTGGTAGCTGGCGGCGGCACGGTGCAGCTGTGCGAGTGCGCGTCCGGCTTCACGGGCCTGCGCGATATCGGTCAGCAGCGACCACGACACCGCGTCGCGATACAGGTCCTCACCGACGCCAACCGCATGCAGCTCGAAGGTCCATTCGCCATGCTCGACGGCAGTGTGGCCATCGGTGGCCGGCAGCACCTGTACTACCGGCACGCCGGCGGCGGCGAGATGGGCGATGAAGTGGTGTTCTTCTTCCAGGCAGGCCGCGCTGCGCACGCTGTGGTGGTGGCGCTTGATGAACACCGCGCCGTCCCTGCCATTGACGATGGCGGCGGCCGACAGTGGCCGCGGGCTGTGCCAGCGCGGTTGGCTCTGCTCGTCCAGCTGAGGGTAGCGCTGGCGCAGCCACGCAATGTCCGCCGCGCTGATCGGTGGCCAGTCGGCAGCAACCTCGTCGTTGTTGAGGCCCTGCACGCGGTGGGAGGAAGAAGTCATGCCGCAGCCCCGGTGGGGAAAGTCGCATCCAAGGCTGCGCATTCAACGCCATGCACGTGGCCAACGCAAACGGGCGGGTCATCGACCCGCCCGTCCGTGCATCGGCACGGGAGATGCCGTGCCGCTTACCAGCCGCGATGGCGACCGCGGTCGTGGTAGTAGCGGTTGTCGTAGTAGCGCTCGCGCTGCCAGCGACGGTTGTCACCGCGGTCGTAGTAGCCGCTGCGGTAATAGCCACGGTCGTAACGACGATCGTAGCGGTCGTCATAGCGGCGGTTGTCGTAGTAACGACGGTCGCGGCGGTCGGAGGTGGTCAGGTTGCCGATCGCGCCGCCGGCCACGGCGCCGCCCACGGTGGCGGCAGGATCACCGTTGGAGAGCAGGTTGCCGGCCACGCCACCGACCACGGCGCCGACCAGGGTGCGCTTGTCCTTCCTCGACATCGCGCTGGCATCGCTGACCACGGCCACACTGGCCACCAATGCCAGAGCCATCGCCAGACCACGGAAGCTGAGTGCGGAAGTACTGAGCATGTTCGTTCTCCTGTGAGGTGCATGCCACGCTGGGCAGGGAGGGCGCGGGGCGCCCCGGCTGCCGTGGTGTCCACGCTGGCGTTCCAACATTGCCGGAACATTGCCTGGTCCACCGTGCGGCTTGCGCATTCATCTAGCGGCAGGCGGCATGAAGCAAGGCTGAAAGCGGCCCCGGCCGCTCAGCTGGCAGAAAGGGAAAAGGCCACGCGGACGTGGCCCTCCCTTCTCTCCCAAGGCGCTGCGGGCTTAGACGCCCATCGCCTTCTGTGCCTGCCGGGCCTGCTCCTGCTGGGCATCCTGCTGCTGGTGCAGCACGTTTGGGGCGCCCTGCACGGCACCACTGCTGAGCGCCAGGCTCTGCTCGCTGGCGGCACGGGTCTCCACCGCCACGCGGCTGGCCGCCGGGTCACCGATCGTGCCCTGCACGGCGAACAGGCGCTCACCGTTCGGGCTCGGCACCACTGTGTCGATGCGTTGCAGGCCGGCGGCATGCGCCTCCTTGGTCAGGGCCGCGGCGGCGCTTTCCAGCGCGTGGCGATCCTTGAAGGTACCTGCCGGCAGCCGCTCCAGGCCCTCGGTGGCCTGCAGGTACATCGGATTGCGTGGGTGCCGCTCGTCGTTCAGCAAGGGTCGTTCGCGTGCTTCCTTGATCGCTTCCAGCGTCTTCGGACCGACGATGCCGTCGACGACCAGGCCGTTGTCCTTCTGCAGCTGGCGCACTGCCGCGTCGGTGTTGCGGCCGAAGCGGCCATCCTCGGCCAGTGGCTTGCCGTCGGCGCCGACGTAGCCCAGGTGGCCCAGCTGCTCCTGCACCTTGCGCACGCCCTCGCTGTGTGCGCCCTGCTTGTACAGTTCGGCGTGCGGCGTGGCGGCCGCCTTGTGCTCGGCGTTGGCCTTGCCCTGGGTCTGCTCGTGCGATTGGGTACGGTTTTCCAGCAGGTCACGGGCCTTGGACAATGGATCGGACGCGAACAGCTTCCAGTGCGGGTGGTCCTTCACCTGCTTGAGGTAGTCCTCCACCGGCATGGTGTGCACGCCCTTGCTGCCGGTGGACTGGCTGATCAGCAGCTTGTCGGTGTTCGGGTCGCGCACCACCATCACGATGTGGTCGATGCCGTTCCAGTGTTCATGGCGGGTCCTGGCCGTATCCAGGCCGATGATCATGCCTTCCTTCAGCGCACCGGGCTTGAGGATCGCGTCGCGGTCAAGCAGCACGCCGGACTGGTCGAATGCCTTGCGCACGATGCCGCCGGAACCCAGGTTGCCCAGGTCGATGCGATCGGCCTTGCTGAACACCGCATGCCCGGCCTTCTGGTTGATCTCGTCCATGGTCCGGTTCTGCAGCGTGCCGACCCAGCCGGAGCAATCGATGTAACCCTGGTCCACGTTCTTGCCGGTCTTGCCCGGTACGTACAGCGCGTGGCCCGGAATGTTGATGGCGTACTTCACATCGTCGTACTTCACGCCGGCCTCGTAGGCGGCCTGCAGTTCGATGCCCGGTTTCGGCGCGGCAGCGGCTGTTGCGGTTGCCGCCAGCGTGGCAGCACCGGCCGCCACGGCTGCGCTGGCCTGTGCAGGCGCGGCCGGGGCCTGGCCCTGTGCCACCGCCTGCGGTTCGATGTTCTTTTCCGGGATGCTGATCGCTGCGTACTTGTGGATGTAGTAGCTGGAGAAGGCCCGTGCCAGGTCGCCATCGTTCATGCCGCGCATTTCGGCCAGGCTGTGGCCGGTCAGCGCCTTCGCGTCCGACCCGATCTGGTTCAGCACGTTGCGGCGCATGTTGATCTCGTCGCCGTGGCTGTTGCGGACCACGCCGAAGGTGCCGGTGGCAATGGCGGTCTGCACCGAGCCATAGCCGGCACTGCCCTGCTGGTGGGCCAGGTACAGGTCCAGCCCGGTCGGCGTACTGCCGCCGGACAGGTACGGGTGGCCGGTGCGCTCGTTGCGGCGTGCCATCGAGTCCAGGTTGTCCTGGTACATCTGCGCGGCCGCTTCGGTGTTGCGGGTGGGGTCGAACTCGTGGCCGGTCAGGTGGTACTGGCGTGCGGACCCGGGCACGAACTGGAACAGGCCCTTGGCGCCGGATGACGCGTTGTGGGCGCGCTCGTTGAACGTGCCACCGGTCTCGATGTACGCGAAGCGCATGAAGTCGTCGACCGGAATGCTCTTCTGCCTGGCGACCTGCTCGACGATGTCCAGGACTTCCTTTCTGCTGTAGTCATGCTGTGCCATGACGTTTTTCCTCGGGGTTGATGGAGCGGCGCATGCCGCGAATCGCCAACCGGACTCATCCGTGAGTCAAGAACATGTCGGTCAACAGGGGACCCGCGCGTGGCGGGTGCTTTCAGCGCGCGAGGTACTGCTGGGTCGCGCTGTCGAAGGTGTAGTGCACGGTGTCGCCGGCACCCAGGGTGCGGGTCCTGCCGGGGCCTTCGAGGGTGGTGCCCTTGAAGGTCACGGTCAGTCGCGGCAGGCCGTTGCCGTCGGCAGCGAAGGCCAGTTCGCCGTCGCTGCCGGTGCAGGGCATCACGTTGCCTTCGTCGCAGGCGGCGCTGTTGTCCTCGCCCGTACGCACCGAACCGACATAGCGCCAGACCTTGCTGTCCACGTCGTCTTCGCTGCGCTTGGGGTTGAACAGCAGCAGTGCATAGCCGGTGCTGCTGATGCCGCGGTCGAAGCTGCTGGTCGGCACCGCCAGCAACAGGCGACCGTCGGCGGTTCGATGTTCAAGCAGCTTGCGCCGGGTATCGATATCGTCGGCCTTGTCGTAAGCGCCCAGTGCGCCGATGGTCCATTCCTGGCCACGGAACTTCCAGGGCTTGTTCGCGTCGCTGCCGGCCAGCACGAAGGTGGCCTCGGCGAGGTTGGCGCGGTCATCCGGGCCGGCCGGCGACTGCTCGCCCGGCTTGCCGTAGTGCTCGCGGGTATCCCAGGAGAAACCCGTGTAATACGTGGTGCCGTCGAGGGTGAAGGTATGGCCGAACCAGAAGGTCGCCACGCTGCCGTTCTGGACCTCATAGGAGGTCGCGCCATCGCCATCCACTTGATAGGTGAAATACATCACGGTCGGCGCGTCGGGCGGGGTAACGGCGGTGTCGGGAGAGGTGTTCTGCATCGTGGCAACATCCTGTCGGGGCGCATTGGCAGCCTGCGCAGGGGCGCCGGGCTGGGAGGACGAGGGGACCGGATCGGCGGCGCTGCAGGCGGCAGCGGAAAGAGAGACGAGCAGGCACGCCGCGAATGCGCGCAGAGGCCGCAACGGCAGGGTCCAGCGTAGCTTGGGGGGATGTTGCATGCGCCTCTCCATGGTCAGCGTTGCCGGGCCAGACGGCCGGCAGGGAACCGCGCCACGTCCACCAGGGACGGGAGCGAGGACATGAGCCGGTCGATTCCTTCGACCTCGCATTGGGAACTCATGCCCCACCATCTTGGCACAGATCGGCGGTCCGTCAAAGAGGGCAGTGCCAGATGCCCTTCTTGTGCGATCTGGCTCTCAGATCTTGCCGTCGCGCAGGTAATCGAACAGCTCGGCGTCGCCCTTCAGGCCCAGTTTGAGCATGGCATCACCTTTCTGCCGGCTGATGGTGCTGACGCTCTTGTGCAGCTGAAGCGAGATTTCCTTCACGGTCATGCCGGTGCCGAGCAGCCGCAGCACCTCCACCTCGCGTGGCGACAGCGGCTTGCCGTCACCCTCGCGCATGCGCCAGCTGCCGGCAGCCTCGACCCGCTCGCGCAGGCTGCGGCTGATGTAGGGCTGGCCGCGGTAGACCGACTGGATGGCCTGCGGCAGCTCGTCCATCGACGAACTCTTGTCGACCAGGCCGAGCACGCCGCTGTCGAGCACCATGCGCAGGATCGCCAGATTGCTGGAGACGCTGAGCATCAGCACCGGCAGGTCTGGATGACGGCGGCGGATCATGCCGATCATGGCGAAGCCGTCGGCCTGCGGGCTGCCCGGCATGGAGTAGTCGGTCACCAGCAGGTCGCAGGGCTGGCTGCCGAGCAGGGCCATCAGCGCCTGCGCGCTGTCGGCTTCGCCGACCACGCGGCCCACCCCGCTCGATTCGATGACGGCGCGGGTACCGATACGGACCACCGGGTGGTCGTCTGCGATGATGATGCGCAAGCTCATGCTCTAGTATGGCCACCGGGCTGGCTGGGCCGCGACCATCGCGGTCCCTGGCAGGATTCTAGGAGATCGACGCCGATGCGTAGCTGGGCTGTTCGCGGGCTGGTCCTGCTGCTGGTCGTACTGGCGCTGCCGGCAGCGTTGGCGCAGGCGGTGCCCGGGCCGTTGCCGCTCAGCCCCCTGCAGCGCGAGTACCTGGCCGCCCATCCGAGCATCGTCGTGGGTCAGTATGACAGTGGCTGGCCACCGTTCGAGTCCCTCCGTGATGGTCAACAGGTTGGCCTGGGTCCGGATTATCTGTCGCTTCTTGCCCGTCAGTTGGGCGTGAAGGTGGAGGCAAGGCGCTACTCCGACTGGACATCCGTGCTGGATGCGGCATGTCGTGGCGAGATTGATGTGGTGATGAACGTCGGGCTCAGTGCCGACCGCACCCGCTGCATGGTCTACACCGCCGCCTATGGCGAGGCCCCGCTGGCCCTGGTGGGGCGCCCGGATGACCTGCGTGCCTCCGACAATCCCGATCTGGACGGACTGCGGGTGGTGATCGAGCAGGACTTCCTGACCGGGCCCCAGGTGCGCGCCCGCTTTCCGCATGCGCGCCAGCTTGTCGCAAACAACTCGTTGGCGGCCTTGGAGATGGTCAGAGACGACAAGGCCGACGTTTACATCGGCAATGCCTATGTGGCCACCGAACTGATCGCCCGCGAGGACCTGCAGGGCGTCGTGCTGCTGCGCCCCAGCGATCTCCCGCCGGAGCGACTGCACTTCGGCATTCCCAACGGCAAGCAGCCACTGGCCGAAGCGCTGGACCTGGCGCTGGCCGCGACCAGCCAGGCCCAGCGCGATGCGCTGGCGCAGCGCTGGCTGCCACCTCCGCGGTGGTCGGCATCGGCGCAGCTGGCGCTGAGCCAGGCCGAGAAGCGGGTACTGGAGCAACCGTTGAGGATCGGCTTCGCGCCGAACGCGGCGCCACTGTCGTTCGCCGACCAGGATGGCAACCCCAGCGGCCTGGCCAGCGAATACCTGCGCCGCCTGCTGCAGGCCGGCGCCAACCTGCAGGTGGAAAACAGCCATGACTGGTACGAAGTGCGCGAGAAGGCGCGCCGCGGCGAGCTGCAGGCGGTAATGGGCATTCCGGCCGATTCGCGCTACCTGGGCCCGGACTGGGTGTTCAGCCAGCCCTTCATCAGCGTGCCGAACGTGATCGTCAGCCGGCGCGACAGCCCGGCGCTGCTGGGCTTGTCAGACCTGCAGGGCAAGCGGGTGCTGCTGTCCGATCCGGAGCGCGTGCGTGGTTATGTGCTGCAGCAGGCACCGCAGGCCCGGATCATCGCGGCGCGCAGCGCGGAACAGGCCCTGCAGCGCCTGATCAATGGCGACGCCGACGCCTATATAGGCAATCTGGCCGTGGTGGACCACCTGCTGCGCAACCGCTTCCCGGGGCGCCTGCAGGTGGCCGCACCGGCCGGCTTCAACGATCAGCTGGTGCTGGCTGTCGAGCGTCGCCATGCCGCCCTGGCCACCACCTTCGACCGCCTGCTGCTGCAGATGACCCCACGCAAGCGCGAAGCCCTGCGCGGCGACTGGCTGGCCGTCGAATACCGCAACGGCCTCGAGTGGACCCGCGTGGCGCGCTGGGGCGTGCCGCTGCTGCTGGTGCTGCTTACCGCGCTGCTGGTGCACGCCATCGGGCATTGGCGGCTGCGCCGTGAGGTAGCCGGGCGTCGCCATCTGGAACAGCGCCTGGCCGAAGTCACCGACAACCTGCCCGCCGTGGTCTATCAGGCACGCCGTGCGGCTGACGGAACCCTCAGTTTCCCGTTCATTGCCGGCGACCTGCAGGCGTTGTTCGGGATCAGCCGGCAGCAGGCCGAACAGGATGCAACCTGCCTGCTGGAGCGCATCGAGGAAGATGACCGCGAGCACATCCTGCATGCGGTCGAGCAGGCGGCGCGGCAGTTCGCGCCGCTCATTCTCGAGTTCCGGCTGCGTCCTGAAGGCACCGGCGCGCGCTGGGTGCGCAGCCAGGCCCATCCCTATGCTGCGGAAGCGGGCGCGGTGATCTGGAGTGGTTACTGGGTGGACGTCAGCGAGGCGCGTGCGCAGGCCGAGGCCCTGACTGCGGCCAAGGCAGAGGCCGAACAGGCCGCGGAGGCGAAGTCGCGTTTCCTGGCAACCATGAGCCATGAGATCCGCACGCCGATGAGCGGCGTGCTGGGCATGCTTGAGGTGCTGGCCCATTCGCCGCTGGATGCCGAGCAGCAGCGCATTCTCGACGTGATCGAGGATTCCGCGCAGATGCTGCGGCAGATCCTCGACGATATTCTCGATTACTCGCGGCTGGAGGCCGGCGCACTGCGCCTGGAACCGGTGCCGCAGCCGCTGCGGCCCTTGCTGGAGAGCGTGTGCCGGTTGCTGTCGGCGCAGGCCAGTGCACGTGGGCTGGACCTGCACGTGCAGATCGACCCACAGCTGGCAGCGGCGCACGAAGTGGATGGCGTGCGCCTGCGCCAGATCGTGTTCAACCTGCTCAGCAACGCCATCAAGTTCACCGTGCGCGGCGAAGTGCGGTTGCAGCTGGAAGTGCTGGGGCCGACCGCCGAAGACGGCAGCCAGCCGCTGTGCCTGAGCGTCACCGACACCGGCATCGGAATCGCGCCGGAACAGCTGCAGCACCTGTTTGCGCCGTTCACCCAGGCCGGTGCATACATCCAGCGTGACCATGGTGGTACCGGCTTGGGCCTGAGCATCTGCCAGCGCCTGGTGCAGATGATGGACGGCGAACTGGAGCTGCACAGCACGCTGGGCGAGGGTACCCGCGCCGAGGTGCGGCTGTCGCTGGTGGAAGCCGGCCGTGGCGATGTTGAAGCGCTTGCCGCCGAGGAGGAACAGGCGGCGCTGCTGCCGCCGGCGTTGCGCGAGGCACGCGTGCTGGTGATCGAAGATCATCCGACCAACCAGGCGATGATGGCCTGGCGCCTGCAGCAGCTGGGTGTGCCGCATGTGCTGGTCGGCGATGGCCAGCAGGGGCTGGACCGGTTGGCGTCGGAGCCGTTCGATCTGGTCATCACCGATTGCCGGATGCCGGTGCTGGATGGCTTCGCCTTCACCCGCCTGCTGCGCGAACGCGAGGGTCGCAACGGCCAGCCGCGGCTGACCGTACTGGCGCTCACCGCCAGCGTACTGGACGACGATGCACGGCGCTGCCGCGAGGCCGGCATGGACGAAGTACTGTCCAAGCCGCTGTCGCTGGCAACCCTGCGCGCCGCGCTGCTGCGCTGGTTGCCGCAGGCGCAGGGACTATCGGTTGCGGAGCCGCAGGCCGGACCCGCTGCCGACGATGGCGGGACGCTGCCTGATCTGGCCAGCCTGCAGCGGCGGTTCGGCTCACGCGTGGTGGCCGAGCAGCTGCGCGACAGCCTGTTGCAGGCCAGCGAGGGCGATCTGGCGGCCGTGCAACGCGCCGTGCAGGCCGGCGACCGCGAAACCGCGGCGCTGCACCTGCATCGCCTGGCCGGCGGCCTGGGTGCGGTTGGGGCGACGGTGCTGGCCGGGCAGGCCAACGCACTGGTCGAGCGCCTGCAGGATGCGGGCGAAACCGATCCGGCACCGGTGTTCGCAGCCGTAACGGCGTTCGTGGCCCGGCTGCAGCATCAGCTGCAGCGCCTCGCTCACTGAGCCGACTGCTGTTGCAGGTAGGCGATCACCAGCGCGCGGCGTTCGGCGCTGGGAAAGGCGTTGTACATGCGGGTGCCGGGCACCACGTGGGTGGGCGACTGCAGGAAGGCATCCAGGGTCTGCGCGCTCCAGGTGATGTCGGCGCGGCGCATGCCCTCGGAATAGCCGTAGTCGGGCAAGCTGCCGGCGCGGCGGCCGATCACGCCATGCAGGTTCGGCCCGAAGCGGTGGATGCCGCCGGGCTGCACGGTGTGGCAACCGGCGCACAGTTCGAACGCGCGCTGCATGGCCTGTTGCCGGGCCTGTTCGGGCGTGGCGGGCGCAGCAGGCGGGCGCTGGCAGGCCGTGGCGAGCAGGGACACGGCAATGGCAATGAGCAGGCGGTCGGCGCGCATGGGCGGCAGGATAGCGGTGCGGTCGAGCCGCCGGGCTGCGACACGCGGTCGCAGCCCGGGGCGATCACATGCCAGAGTAGTTCGGGCCGCCGCCGCCCTGCGGGGTCACCCACACGATGTTCTGGGTGGGGTCCTTGATGTCGCAGGTCTTGCAGTGCACGCAGTTCTGCGCGTTGATCTGCAGGCGCGCGCTGTCGGCTTCGCCGACGAACTCGTACACGCCGGCCGGGCAGTAGCGCGCTTCCGGACCGGCGTACTCGGCCAGGTTCACCTTCACCGGAATGCTCGGGTCCTTCAGCGTGAGGTGGCTGGGCTGGTTCTCGTCGTGGTTGGTGCTGCTCAGGAACACCGAGCTGAGGCGGTCGAAGGTCAGCACGCCATCCGGCTTCGGGTAGGCAATGCGGGTGTGCTTGGCCGCCGGCTCCAGGCAGGCATGATCCGGCTGGGTGCGATGCAGGGTCCACGGCGGGTTGCGCACGCCCAGTTTGGGCAGCAGCCACTGCTCCACGCCGGTCATCAGCGTGGCCACGGTCTGGCCCTTCTTGAACCACTGTTTGAAGTTCTTGGCCTGCTGCAGTTCGGTGAACAGCCAGCTGGCTTCGAACGCCTTCGGGTAGGCGCTCAGTTCATCGTGCTGGCGATCAGCAGCCAGCGCGTCGAACGCGGCGTCGGCGCACAGCATGCCGGTCTTGATTGCGGCGTGGCTGCCCTTGATGCGGCTGGCGTTGAGGTAACCGGCCTCGCAGCCGACCAGCGCGCCCCCGGGGAACACCGTCTTGGGCAGCGACAGCAGGCCGCCGGCGGTGATTGCACGGGCGCCGTAACCGATGCGGGTGCCGCCCTCCAGGTGCTTGCGGATGGAGGGATGGGTCTTGAAACGCTGGAACTCCTCGAACGGGCTCAGCCATGGGTTCCTGTAGTCCAGGCCGACCACGTAGCCGATGGCGACCTTGCCGCCGTCGGCGTGGTACAGAAACGCGCCGCCGTAGGTGTCGCTGTCCAGCGGCCAGCCGGCCGCATGCACCACCAGCCCCGGCTCATGCCTGGCCGGGTCGATCTGCCACAGTTCCTTGATGCCGATGCCGTAGGCCTGCGGGTCCTTGCCTTCGTCCAGTTTGTAGCGGGCGATCAGCTGGCGGCCGAGGTGGCCGCGCGCGCCTTCGGCGAAGACCGTGTACCTGGCGTGCAGCGCCATGCCGCGCTCGAAGGCCGGGCCGATGCTGCCGTCCTTCTCGATGCCCATGTCGCCGGTAGCCACGCCGATCACTTCACCGTTGTCGCCGAACAGCACTTCGGCGGCGGCAAAGCCCGGGAAGATCGCCACTTCCAGCGCCTCGGCCTGCTGCGCCAGCCAGCGGGTCACTTCGCCCAGGCTGATGATGTAGTTGCCTTCGTTGTGGAAGCACTCCGGCAGCAGCGCGTTGGGCGTGCTGCGTGCGCCGGTCTCGCTGAGGAACAGGAATTCGTCGCGGGTGACCTTCTGCTTCAGCGGTGCGCCGCGTTCGGCCCAGTCCGGGAACAGTTCGGTCAGTGCGCGCGGGTCCATCACCGCACCGGAGAGCACGTGCGCGCCCGGTTCGGAGCCCTTTTCCAGCACGCACACCGACAGCTCGCGGCCGGCTTCGATCGCGCGCTGGCGCAGGCGGATCGCGGTGGCCAGGCCGGCAGGACCGGCGCCGACGATCACCACGTCGAACTCCATTACTTCACGCGGGGGCAGGGCGTTGGCTTCAGCGCTCATCGATTGCATGACTCGTGGGTAGGGCCGGCATCGGGGCCACCGGCGGTGCCTGGGAATCGCGCGTGCGGCCACGGGCGAAACGGTTGTTTGAATGTGTCAGGGTACCGGGACGCGCGTGATCGAGCTAGATAGACGCCGTTCACCGCACGATTGCTGCAGCGCAGCGTAGTGCCTCAGCCCTGGTGGGGGCCAACCCTGGCCGGCACGCGCTGCCCGGATGACCGACAATGGCCGGGTCCTGACTGCGTGTGAGTGCCATGGCTTTGCATCCGTACGATCTGTTCGATGTCCGTTCCCTGCTCAATGAGGAAGAGCGTGCGGTGCAGGAGAGTGTCGCCCGCTTCACCGACGAGCGCGTGCTGCCGATCATCGGCGATGCCTTCGACCAGGCCCGTTTTCCGTCTGAACTGGTGCCGGAGATCGCGTCACTGGGCCTGCTCGGCGCAACGCTGCCGACCGAGTACGGCGGCGGTGGCCTCGGCGCGGTCAGCTATGGCCTGATCTGCCAGGAGCTGGAGCGCGGCGATTCCGGCCTGCGCAGTTTCGTCTCGGTGCAAAGCTCGCTGTGCATGTACCCGATCTACGCCTATGGCAGCGAGGAACAGCGCCAGCAGTGGCTGCCGGCGATGGCGCGCGGCGAGCTGATCGGCTGCTTCGGCCTGACCGAGGCGCATGGGGGTTCCGATCCTGCCAGCATGAAGACCCGCGCCGTGCGCGACGGCAGTGACTGGCGCATCAGCGGCAGCAAGATGTGGATCACCAGCGGCCCGGTGGCCGACCTGGCCATCGTCTGGGCGCAGACCGAGGACGGGATCCAGGGCTTCGTGCTGGAGAAGGGCATGGCCGGCTTCAGCACCCAGGAAATCAAGCACAAGATGAGCTTGCGTGCCTCGCTCACTGGCGCGCTGTACTTCGATGACGTGCGCGTGCCCGACAGCCACCGCCTCCCCAACGTGAAGGGCCTGAAGGGACCGCTGGGCTGCCTCACCCAGGCCCGCTACGGCATCAGCTGGGGCCCGATCGGCGCGGCCATCGCCTGCCTGGATGAAGCGCTGGGCTACGCCAAGGAGCGCGTGCTGTTCGGCCGCCCGCTGGCCGCCACCCAGAGCGCGCAGATCAAGCTGGCCGAGATGGCCCGCCGCATCACCACCGCCCAGCTGCTGGCCCTGCAGCTGGGCCGCCTGAAGGAAGCCGGCCAGCTGCAGCCGCAGCAGGTCAGCCTGGCCAAGTGGAACAACTGCCGCATGGCCATCGACATCGCCCGCGAGTGTCGCGATCTGCTCGGTGGGGCCGGCATCACCACCGAACACGTGGCGATCCGTCACGCGTTGAACCTGGAATCGGTGATCACCTATGAAGGCACCGAGACCGTGCACCAGCTGGTGATCGGCCGCGAACTGACCGGCATCAACGCGTTCTGAGTGCACCGGTAGTGCCGGTCGCTGGCCGGCATTGCCGGGTAGGGTGGGCGGTAAGGGACGCCTATCCGGAGATGCAAGCTGAATGAAGAACAATCCCGCTGTGAGGCTGCTGTTGTGCCTCCCGCTGCTCTTACAAGCCTCCGTGCTGCAGATGGCGTGGGCAGGCAACAGGGATGGGGCATGGGCAGGCAGTTATTCGCAGGCGAGCGATCTGTGTACCGAACCGGGCAGCGGACGTAGTTGCCGCGATGGGTTCAGGGACAGCCTGTCGATTGTCGAAGAATCACTGGGCTATACGGTTGAGCTGCACAGTACCCAGGCGATGCAGCACGTCTGCTCCTTCGTGCTGCATATGAAGCCAGAAGGCGGAAAACTGATTCATCAGTCCGAACCTGGCACAGTGGCTATCGAGAAACATGCAGGTGCACTGAGAGTCTCATCCGGCGGGATCGACCCGACGGCAACGGGCTTGGGCATGTGCGGTGCGCATGCCGATATTGATGGCCTGGAGTTTTCTTCTGTGGGCAATCGCACGCGTTCCGGCAACGCGATGGCGAGCGCTCCTGATTGATCCAGGCGGAAGGCATCCACGCATGGCATGGATCCACTGCGCGGCTGTCGGGTCCGCCTTGAAGCGCAGGGTACCGGTGCGCAGCACCGGCTCGCGGATGGCGGCGCGTTTCTTTTGGTTACTTTTCTTTCCGCGCGGAAAGAAAAGTAACGCCCATGAACGCATGCGCCCGCCACAGCAACAATCAGGCAGAAGAGAGGCGCGTGGCGCTACGCGCCGCCGGCAAACCCATGCTGCCGCCACGCCTCGTACATCACCACCGCAACGGTGTTGGAAAGATTGAGGCTGCGGTTGCCCGGCCGCATCGGCAGGCGCAGGCGGCGGCCGTCGGGCAGGGCATCGAGCACGTCCTGCGGCAGGCCACGGCTTTCCGGCCCGAACAGGAAGGCATCGCCCTCTTCAAAGGCCACGCTGTCGTAGCGCACGCTGGCGCGGGTACTGAGTGCGAACAACCGATTCGGTGCGATCCGCGCCAGCGCGGTGTCCAGGTCGGGGTGCACCTGCAGGCGTGAATACTCGTGGTAGTCCAGCCCGGCGCGCTTGAGCTGCTTGTCTTCCAGTGCGAAGCCAAGCGGCTCGACCAGGTGCAGCTGCGCGCCGGTGTTGGCACAGAGCCGGATCACATTGCCGGTGTTGGGCGGGATTTCCGGTTGGAACAGGATCACGTGGAACTGGGGCGCGGCATTCATCGGCGCAGTGTACCTGCGACGGCGGCCGCCTTTACGGCGCACGCCCTGCGCGAGGCAGGGCGGCACCGGTTACGGACGCAGCAGGACCTGGGCGGTTTCGGTGGCCAGGGCCTGCAGGTCGGCGGCGCTCGGACGCACCTGCAGGGCCGGCAGGTTGACGATGACCGAGTTGGCGACGTTGGTGGCGGCGGCAGCCAGGGTCGCGGCGTAGCGCTGGGCTTCCAGCTCGGCGGCCAGGGCGACGCGCTGTTCCAGGCTCGGGCGCACTTCCACCGAGGCCAGGGTGGTGATCGGCATCGCGGCCGCAACCGGGGCGGCGACGTAGCCGTTGCGCTCGGCCAGCTGGTCGGCGCTCGGGCGCACTTCCACGGTGGCCAGGGTCGGGATGCCGCTGGCCTGTTCCCAGGCCTGCTGGGCCAGCTGGTCGGCGGCAGGGCGGACCTGCACGGTGGACAGCGTCTTGATGGATTCGGAGGCCTGCACCGACGAAACAACCGCGGTGCCGGCAATCAGGGCGATGGCGATGGCAATGGTCTTGGCGTTCATGACGGGGCCTGTTTAGTGTTGGTGATCAGTGGTGTGGTAGTAAGGTAGTACACCAATTCTGGGCTTGCAAGGAAAATTTCCGATTTCCTGCATTTGTTCAGTCTTCAGTCAGCTTTCGTCTGAAGCCCTTCCTGGCGCAGGAACTACCAAGCAATCCGCGTGCCAACTTTTAGTTGTTGATTTAGAAGGGGTTTGTTCGGGTAGAGAAGTGTCCGGTGGGCGGACACCTGTCCATTCCTCGGGCCGCGGACACTGTCCGGACGTTGCCTGCGGGCGCTTGTGACCGCCCCTCCCGGGCCGCAAAGCAGGGGTGGAGGGGCAAGGAGGCAAACACCCCCAGTGACTGCTGGCCGATTCCGGCCGCTGTGCGCGCAGGCTAGGATCGGGGTTCACCTTCGTGACCAAGGATCCGGATATGTCTATCGCCCTTCGCCCGCGCGCTGCACTGCTGGCTGTCGCCCTCAGCACCGCCCTGGGCACGCTTGTGCCTTCCCATGCGCTGGCGGCCAAGCCGGCCGCACCGGCCAAGGTCGATATCCCGTACGAGCAGTTCACCCTGCCCAACGGCCTGCGCGTGATCGTGCACACCGATCGCAAGGCGCCGATCGTCGCGGTCAACGTCTGGTACCACGTGGGCAGCAAGGACGAGCCGGCCGGCCGTACCGGCTTCGCGCACCTGTTCGAACACCTGATGTTCCAGGGCAGCGAAAACCACGACGGCGAATTCTTCGAGCCATTCAAGCAGGTCGGTGCCACCAACCAGAACGGCACCACCAACACCGACCGCACCAATTACTTCGAGAACGTGCCGACCACCGCGCTGGACATGGCACTGTGGATGGAATCGGACCGCATGGGCCATCTGGTCGGTGCGATCGACCAGGCTGCGCTGGACGAGCAGCGTGGCGTGGTGCAGAACGAGAAGCGCCAAGGCGAGAACCAGCCCTACGGCCAGGCCTGGGACCAGCTCAACAAGGCGCTGTATCCGGTGGGCCACCCGTACCACCACGGCGTGATCGGTTCGATGAACGATCTGAACGCGGCTTCGCTGGATGACGTGAAGACCTGGTTCCGCACCTGGTACGGCCCGAACAATGCGGTGCTGGTGCTGGCCGGCGACATCGACCTGGCCACCGCCAAGGAAAAGGTCTCCAGGTACTTCGGCAGCATCCCGGCCGGCCCGACCATGGCGCAGCCGGCGGTGAACGTGGCCAAGCGCAGCGCCGATACGCGCGAGACGATGACCGACAAGGTGCCGCAGGCGCGTATCTACCGCGCCTGGAACGTGCCGCAGGTCGGCACCACCGAGGTCGATCAGCTGCAGCTGTTCGCGCAGGTGCTGGGCGGTGCCAAGTCCTCGCGCCTGAGCCAGCGCCTGCAGCACCAGGACAAGCTGGTGGACAGCATTGCTGCCGGACTCTCTACCTCGCAGCTGGGCTCCAACTTCGTGATCATGGCCACGGTCAAGCAGGGCCAGGACCCGGCCAAGGTCGAGAAGATCATCGACGAGGAGTTGGACCGGCTGATCAAGCAGGGCCCGACCGCCGCGGAACTGGAGCGCGCCAAGACCGGCGCCCGCGCCGGCTTCATCCGCGGCATCGAGCGCATCGGTGGCTTCGGCGGCAAGGCCGACGCCCTTGCAGAATGTGCGGTGTTCACCGGCGACCCGGGCTGCTTCCGCACCTCGCTGGCCAACATCGAGAAGGCCAGTGCCGCCGATCTGAGCCGGCTCGGCGCGCAGTGGCTGGACAAGGGCAGCCACACCCTGGTGATCGCACCGGGTGAGCGCGTGGCGCTGAAGGAAGATCCGAGCCAGGCGCCGAAGCCGTTCACCGTGCCAGCGGTGGACCCGAAGTACAGCACGCTGCCGGAGCAGGTCGACCGCAAGGCCGGCGTGCCGCAGACCCGCGAGTTCCCGCAGTTGAAGTTCCCGGCGCTGCAGCGCGCGACACTGAAGAACGGTACCCAGGTGATCCTGGCCGAGCGCCATGAGATTCCGGTGGTGCAGTTCAGCTACCAGTTCCCGGGCGGCTTCAGTGCCGACCAGGGCCGCAAACCGGGCACCGCCAACTTCACCATGAGCCTGATGACCGAAGGTGCCGGCAAGCTCGGCTCGCTGGCCTTCGCCGATGCGGCGGATGCGCTGGGCGCCAGCCTGGATGCCTCGGCCGGCCTGGACTCGATGAGCGTGGACCTGTCGGCGCTGAAGGAAAACCTGGTGCCGTCGCTGGCGCTGTACCGCGACCTGCTGCGCGAACCGCGCTTCGAGCAGGGCGAGATCGACCGGGTCAAGGCGAGCTGGATCGCGGGCATCCAGCAGGAGAAGGTCAACCCGGGTGCGGTGGCGATGCGCGTGCTGCCCCCGCTGCTGTACGGCAAGGGCCACCCGTATGCCATTCCGTTCACCGGCAGCGGCGACGAGGCGGCGATCAACGGCCTGACCCGCGAGGACCTGGTCGACTTCCACCACGACTGGCTGCGCCCGCAGAACGGCACCCTGATCGTGGTCGGCGACACCACCCTGGCCGAGATCGTGCCGCTGCTGGACAAGCAGCTGGGCGACTGGAAGGCTGCCGGCGATGCCCCGCAGGTGAAGGCGGCCACCGACGTGGCGCTGCCGAAGGGCCCGCGCGTGTTCCTGATCGACCAGCCGGGCGCGGTGCAGGCCAACCTGTTCGCCGGCCAGGTGGTGGCACCTTCCAGCGCCACCAGCTCGACCCGCTTCGACATCGCCAACGGTGTGATCGGCGGCGACTTCACCTCGCGCCTGAACATGAACCTGCGTGAAGACAAGCACTGGTCGTACGGTGCGCGCAGCAGCGCGGTCAATTCGGTGGGCCAGCGCCCGTGGATGGCCAGCGCGCCGGTGCAGATCGACAAGACCGGCCCGGCACTGGCGGAAATGCGCAAGGAAATCGCCGCGTTCGCCGATGGCAGCAAGCCGGCCACCGCTGCCGAGGTCAACCGCATCCGCAATATCCAGACCCTGAGCCTGCCCGGTGCCTACGAGACCGCCAGCGCGGTGGCCTCGACCATCGGCTCGATCGTGCAGTTCAAGCGCCCGGACGACTACGTGCTGCGTCGCAAGGCCGAGATCGAGGCGATGACCCCGGCGCAGGTGCAGCAGGCCGCCGCCGAGATCAAGCCGCAGGCGCTGACCTGGGTGGTGGTGGGTGATCTCAAGCAGACCGAAGCGGCCGTGCGTGCGCTGAACCTGGGCGAGGTGACCGTAATCGATGCCGAAGGCAACCCGGTCAAGAAATAAGGGATGTGCCTGCCCGCCACGGCGGGCAGGTCTCCCGTGGTAGCGCCGGGCCATGCCCGGCGGCTTTCCGGCGGCCAGCCATGCCGCGCTGTGCGCTCGCCGGGCATGGCACGGCGCTACCTGGGCTCCGCCCCGGCTACCCCCGATTCAGGCTGTTCAGGCAGAATCCCCCCATACCCTTCCAGGATCTGCCCATGCGCGTTCTGCTGCTTTCCTCCCTGCTGCTCACCGTCACCGCCTGTACCTGGGTGCCGATCGAACCGGCCGGCAAGGCGACCCGCGTACTGCCGGCAGGCCCCGTTCCCGCTGGCTGCATCGCCAGGGGCGAAGTGGTCGTCACCGTGAAGAGCAAGGTCGGCTTCTACAACCGCAACCCGCTGCGCGTGCAGGAAGAGCTGGAAACGCTGGCCCGCAACGAGGCCCCGAGCGCAGGTGCCAATGCCGTGCAGGCCGCTGCGGCCCCGGCCGATGGCAGCCAGCGCTTCGCCGCGTTCCAGTGCCCACCGCGCTGAACGCTTCACCATACGGCCAGCGCTGAATTCGTAAAGATGCGGTGAAGGCCCCCGGGGTTATAGAATAGCGCCCCCTTTTGCCTGAGCCTTGGCGCTAACCTCGATGCTCTTCAAGAATGTCTCGATCGCCGGCCTGGCACACGTCGACGCACCGCATACGCTGACCACCAAGGAAATCAACGAACGCCTGCAGCCGACGTTGGATCGCTTGGGCATCCGCACCGACGTGCTCGGCGATATCGCCGGCATCCACGCGCGCCGCCTGTGGGACAACGGCGTGCTGGCGTCCGACGCTGCCACCATGGCCGGCCGCAAGGCGCTGGAAGACGCTGGAATCGATGCGACGCAGGTGGGCCTGCTGGTCAATACCTCGGTCAGCCGCGACTACTTGGAGCCGTCCACCGCCTCCATCGTGTCGGGCAACCTCGGCGTCAGCGACGAATGCATGACCTTCGACGTCGCCAACGCCTGCCTGGCCTTCATCAACGGCATGGATATCGCCGCGCGCATGATCGAGCGCGGTGACATCGACTACGCGCTGGTGGTGGATGGCGAGACCGCCAACCTGGTGTACGAGAAGACGTTGGAGCGCATGACCGCTCCGGACGTCACCGCCGACGACTTCCGCAACGAACTGGCGGCCCTGACCACCGGTTCGGGTGCTGCGGCGATGGTGATGGCGCGCTCGGAGCTGGTGCCGGACGCGCCGCGCTACAAGGGTGGCGTCACCCGCTCGGCGACCGAGTGGAACCAGCTGTGCCTGGGCAACCTGGACCGCATGGTCACTGACACCCGCCTGCTGCTGATCGAAGGCATCAAGCTGGCACAGAAGACCTTCACCGCCGCCAAGATCGCACTCGGCTGGGCCGTGGAAGAGCTGGACCAGTTCGTGATCCACCAGGTGAGCCAGCCGCACACCGCTGCGTTCATCAAGAACTTCGGCATCGATCCGAAGAAGGTCATGACCATCTTCGGCGAGCACGGCAACATCGGCCCGGCCTCGGTGCCGATCGTGCTGAGCAAGCTCAAGCAGCTGGGCAAGCTGAAGAAGGGTGATCGCATCGCGCTTCTGGGCATTGGTTCCGGCCTGAACTGTTCGATGGCTGAAGTGGTCTGGTAAGCAGCCCGCTGCCCGACCTCCTGTAGAGCCGAGCCATGCTCGGCTCACGCGCACAGCGCGGTTCTTCCGCGGCCTGACCGGAGAGCCGCCGAGCATGGCTCGGCGCTACACCGCGCCGCGATTCTTCCAAGGTGCTCCGCATGCGCGATCTTCCCGGTTACCCCGCCCACCCGCAGCGCTTCGAAGTGCGCCCGGGCCTGTCGATGAACTATCTCGACGAAGGCCCGCGCGACGGCGAGGTAGTGGTGATGGTGCACGGCAATCCGTCGTGGAGCTATTACTGGCGCACGCTGGTGGCCGGCCTGTCGGACACCTACCGCTGCATCGTGCCGGACCATATCGGCATGGGCCTGTCGGACAAGCCTGATGACAGCCGCTACGAGTACACGCTGCAGTCGCGCGTGGACGACCTCGATGCGCTGCTCAAGCACCTGGGCATCACCGGACCGGTGACCCTGGCCGTGCACGACTGGGGCGGCATGATCGGTTTCGGCTGGGCGCTGTCGCACCACGACCAGGTCAAGCGCCTGGTGGTGCTCAACACCGCCGCGTTCCCGATGCCGGCGGCGAAGAAGATGCCGTGGCAGATCGCGCTGGGCCGTCACTGGAAGATCGGCGAGTGGATCATCCGCAGCTTCAACGCGTTCTCCTCCGGTGCCTCGTGGCTGGGCGTGGAGCGCAAGATGCCGGCCGACGTGCGCCGCGCCTACGTGTCGCCGTACAACAGCTGGGCCAACCGCATCAGCACCATCCGTTTCATGCAGGACATCCCGCTGTCGCCGGCCGACAAGGCCTGGTCGCTGCTGGAACGCGCCGGCAAGGCGCTGCCGTCGTTCGCCGACCGTCCCGCCTTTCTCGGCTGGGGCCTGCGCGACTTCGTGTTCGACCATCATTTCCTGAAGGGCTTCCAGGCCGCGCTGCCGAAGGCCCAGGTACATGCGTTCGAGGACGCCGGGCATTACGTGCTGGAAGACAAGCACGAGGTGCTGGTGCCGGAAATCCGGGCGTTCCTGGACAAGAACCCGATCTGAGAAGTGTGCCGACCAACGGTCGGCACCCCCCCCTTCCTCTTCCGGTGGGTGCCGACCGTTGGTCGGCACACCCGAAGGGTTGATGAGGTTGCCGGCCAGCGGCCGGCACTACCATTACGCGGCGACCGGCGCCTGCGGCGGCGAGGAAGGGCTGTTGCCGTTGTCGTCCGGGTGGTCGTCGTCATTGTCGGCGTCATCGCGCCAGCGCCAGTCGGCCGGCGTCAACGGATCCAGACCATAGGCGATGCGCGCCTTGTCGCACTGCGGGCTGGCCTTGCCATACTCCCACGATGCATCCACCTCGCGACACACGCTGGGCCGGTTGGGGTGGATGGTGCAGCGTGAATACACGCCGATCTGCGCATCCAGCGCGACGCAGCGCACCGGCTTGGAATGGGTGCCGCGCATGCACAGGCGATGCGGGTCCAGCACCTCGGTAAGCTGGTGCGGCACGCCGCCGGGGGTGACCTCGTCCGATTCCATCCAGTGGAAGGCCACGCGGTATTGGGTGCAGCAGGCGCCGCAGGTCATGCAGGGATGTTGCATGGGCAAGCCGCCTCGGGCGGCAGTCGGAATCGGGAACGAGGGTGCGGATTTTCCACGAAGTCGGCCGCCGCGCAAGAAATTCCGTAAGCGGCGACAATGAACGGATGAACCGACCCTGCAACATTGCCGCGCGCCTGCCTGAACTGGCGCGTGAACGCCCCGATCAGATCGCCATCCGCTGCCCGGGCCGCCGAGGCGCCGGCAACGGCATGGCCGCCTACGACGTCACCCTCGATTACCGCCAGCTGGATGCCCGCAGCGACGCCATGGCCGCCGGTCTGGCCGGCTACGGGATCGGCCGCGGGGTGCGCACGGTGGTGATGGTGCGGCCCTCGCCGGAATTCTTCCTGCTGATGTTCGCGCTGTTCAAGCTGGGGGCGGTGCCGGTGCTGGTCGACCCGGGCATCGACAAGCGCGCCCTGAAGCAGTGCCTGGACGAGGCGCAGCCGCAGGCCTTCATCGGCATTCCACTGGCGCATGTGGCGCGGCTGGCGCTGCGCTGGGCGCCCTCGGCGACCCGCCTGGTCACTGTCGGCCGCCGCCTCGGCTGGGGCGGCACCAGCCTGGCCGCGCTGGAGCGCGCCGGCGCCAGCGCTGGGCCGATGCTGGCCGACACCGATGGCGAGGACATGGCCGCGATCCTGTTCACCAGTGGCTCCACCGGCGTGCCCAAGGGCGTGGTCTACCGCCACCGCCATTTCGTCGGCCAGATCCAGCTGCTGGGCAGTGCCTTCGGCATGGAAGCGGGCGGGGTGGACCTGCCGACCTTCCCGCCGTTTGCCTTGTTCGACCCGGCGCTGGGCCTGACCTCGGTGATCCCGGACATGGACCCGACGCGGCCGGCGCAGGCCGACCCGGCACGCCTGCACGATGCCATCCAGCGCTTCGGCGTGACCCAGCTGTTTGGTTCGCCCGCGCTGATGCGGGTGCTGGCGAAGCATGGCCGGCCGCTGCCGACGGTGACCCGGGTGACCTCGGCCGGTGCACCGGTGCCGCCGGACGTGGTCGCCACCATCCGCAGCCTGCTGCCGGCCGACGCGCAGTTCTGGACGCCGTACGGCGCCACCGAGTGCCTGCCGGTGGCAGTGGTGGAGGGTCGTGAGCTGGAGCGCACCCGCGCCGCCACCGAGGCCGGCGCTGGCACCTGCGTGGGCAGCGTGGTGGAACCGAACGAGGTCCGCATCATCGCCATCGATGACGCGCCGCTGGCCGACTGGTCGCAGGCACGTGTGCTGGCCACCGGCGAGGTGGGGGAAATCACTGTGGCCGGCCCAACCGCCACCGACAGCTACTTCAACCGCCCGCAGGCCACCGCGGCGGCGAAGATCCGCGAGACGCTGGCCGATGGCAGCACCCGCATCGTCCATCGCATGGGCGACGTGGGCTACTTTGATGCACAGGGCCGTCTGTGGTTCTGCGGCCGTAAGACCCATCGCGTGGAAACCGCGCAGGGGCCGTTGTACACCGAACAGGTCGAGCCGGTGTTCAACACCGTGCCCGGCGTGGCGCGCACGGCCCTGGTGGGTGTTGGCCCGGCCGGTGCACAGGTACCGGTGCTGTGCGTGGAACTGCAGCGCGGGCAGAGCGACAGCCCGGCCTTGCGCGAGGCCCTGCGTGCGAAAGCCGCCGCACGGTTGCCCGATGCGAACCTGCAGCACGTCCTGGTGCATCCGGCGTTCCCCGTCGATATCCGTCACAACGCCAAGATCGGCCGCGAAAAGCTCGCCGTCTGGGCCGGCGCCGAACTGGAGAAGCGCGCATGAAAATCCTGGTCACCGGCGGCGGTGGTTTCCTCGGTCAGGCGCTGTGCCGCGGGCTGGTTGAGCGTGGCCACCAGGTGCTGGCGTTCAACCGCAGCCACTACCCCGAACTGCAGGCGATGGGCGTGGGCCAGATCCGCGGTGATCTGGCCGATGCGCAGGCGGTGCTGCATGCGGTGGCCGGCGTCGATGCGGTGTTCCACAATGGTGCCAAGGCCGGCGCGTGGGGCAGCTATGACAGCTACCACCAGGCCAATGTGGTCGGCACCGACAACGTCATCGCAGCCTGCCGCGCGCACCGCATCGGCAGGCTGGTCTACACCTCCACGCCCAGCGTGACCCATCGCGCCACCCATCCGGTGGAAGGCCTCGGCGCCGACGAGGTGCCGTACGGCGAAGATTTCCAGGCGCCGTACGCGGCCACCAAGGCGATCGCCGAACAGCGCGTGCTGGCCGCCAACGATGCCGCGTTGGCGACGATGGCGTTGCGTCCGCGCTTGATCTGGGGCCCTGGCGATCAGCAGCTGGTGCCGCGCCTGGCCGAGCGTGCGCGGCAGGGCCGCCTGCGCCTGGTGGGCGATGGCAGCAACAAGGTCGATACCACCTACATCGACAATGCCGCGCTGGCGCACTTCCTCGCCTTCGAAGCGTTGGCACCGGGCGCTGCGTGCGCGGGCAAGGCCTACTTCATCTCCAATGGCGAGCCGTTGCCGATGCGCGAGCTGGTGAACAAGCTGTTGGCTGCGGTGGGTGCGCCGACGGTGGACAAGGCGATCAGCTTCAAGACCGCCTACCGCATCGGCGCTGTCTGCGAGCGGCTGTGGCCGCTGCTGCGACTGCGCGGGGAGCCGCCGCTGACCCGTTTCCTGGCCGAACAGCTGTGTACGCCACACTGGTACAGCATGGAACCGGCGCGCCGTGACTTCGGCTACGTGCCGCAAGTCAGCATCGAAGAAGGGCTGCGCAGGCTGAAGGCTTCATCTGCTGCATAGATCGCCATCACTGGTTGCACACCGCAGGATCGGGAGGATGGACCCACGCCATCCAAGGCTCGACCACCCGCGAGGAGCGCCATGCTGCACTACGCCATCATCTTCTTTGTCATCGCCATCATCGCCGCCGTTCTGGGTTTCTCCGGTATCGCCGGCGCCGCAACGAACATCGCCTGGATCCTGTTCGTGGTGTTCCTGATCCTTGCGGTGATCTCGATGTTCCGCAAGCGAGGCTAGTAGACCGCAGGGTAGTGCCGGCCGCCGGCCGGCACTGCTCTTTCCGGTGGGTGCCGACCGTTGGTCGGCACGCCCCTTTGTAGAGTCGAGCGTGCTCGACTGCTTCTCGTGAGTCGAGCATGGCTCGACTCTACAGAGGATCATCGAGCATGGCTCGACGCTACACACAGCGCCGCTACACAGCGCTCTGCAGTCCGCGATCGGCCTCGTGGCGCTCCAGCGCCAGTTCGATCAGGCGCGTGATCAGCGTGGTGTAGTCCACGCCGCTGGCGCCCCATAGCTTCGGGTACATGCTGATGCGGGTGAAGCCCGGCAGCGTGTTGACCTCGTTGATGACGATCCCGCCCGCTTCGGTAAGAAATACATCCACGCGCGCCATGCCCGCGCACTCCAGCGCCCGGTAGGCCTGAAGCGCGATCTGCTGGATACGCGCCTGCGTTGCGCCATCAATGTCTGCCGGCACCACCACGTCGGCGCCATCGTCGTTGATGTACTTGGTGTCGTAGGCGTAGAACTCGTCGTGTACCACTACCTCGCCGCACAGGCTGGCCTGCGGATGCGCATTGCCCAGCACCGCGCACTCGATCTCGCGGCCGACCACCGCCGATTCCACCAGCACCTTGTGGTCGTAGCGCAGCGCCAATGCCAGCGCCTCGGCGAAGCCCGCTGCATCCTTGACCTTGCTCACCCCCACTGACGAACCCTGGTTGGCCGGCTTCACGAACAACGGCAGGCCGAGCTGCGCGATCACCGCATCGACATCGACTGCCGCCGCCTGATGGCGACGGATGCACAGCCACGGTGCCACCTGCAGCCCGGCGTCGCGCAGCAGGCGCTTGGTCACGTCCTTGTCCATCGCCACCGCCGAACCCAGTACCGGTGAACCGACGAAGGGCAGGTTGGCCATGCGCAGCAGCCCCTGCAGCGCACCGTCCTCGCCCAGCGGCCCGTGCACGATCGGCAGCACCACATCGATCTGGCCGAGCGCGCTGGCCGCATCGCACGGCTGCAGCTGCGCCTGCTCGGCGCCCGGGCGCACCGCCAGCGACGTACCGGACCGATGCAGCGCGATGCGCGACGGATCATCGGCATTGATCAGGAAGGTATCGGGTTGGCTCAGATGCCACTGACCCTGCTTGTCGATACCGACCAGCACCGGCTCGAAGCGCTCGCGATCAAGTGCATCGAGGATGTTCTTCGCCGACTGCAGCGAAACTTCGTGCTCGGAAGACTTGCCTCCGAAAATGATGCCGACCCGGGTCCGTGCCATGGGGAATGCGATGTCCTGTGCGTTGCGTGACCCCATAGCATGAACCTTCATCGGCCCACCGCGTGAGGCACAGATGAACCAGAAATCCATCCACGCATGGCGTGGATCTACCGTGTCGACCAAGGTCGACACCCACCAACAGCAACACAGAACGCCGTCCCGACAGATCGCAGCAAGCTGTCGAAGGCGGGGTGGGTCCGGTTGCGGGGGCGTGAGCGCCATGGATGGCGCGACCGAGCTTACATGGACGTACTTGCAGCGTCCCCCGCAACCGGACCCCCCCCGCCATCCCACGGATAGCCAGCTTTTGATGTTGCCCTGGCTGTTGCATCTGCGGGTGCCGGGCGGCAGCCCGGCCCAAGCCCCCCACCCACGCAGGTAGAATGCGCCCATGGCTCCTTCCCTGCTCAAGTCCCTCAAGCCGGTCGCTGGCCGCGCCCTGCAGATCGCCCTGAACCGCGCCCTGGCGCTGGATCCGGATACCCGCCATGCCCTGGCCAGCCTCGACGGCCGCCACATCGACCTGACCCTGGAAGCGCCGTCGCTGGCGATGCGCATCAGCGTCGACGGCGACCAGCTGCGGGTCGGTCCGGTGGACGCGCAGGAAGCCGACCTGGCCGTGCGCAGCAGCCTGGCCGGCGTGCTGGCGCAGCTGCCGCTGCTGGCCAACGCGCGGCGCGGTGACAGCAACGGCAAGGGTCGCGTGCGCGTGGCCGGCGATGCCGAACTGGCGCGACGCCTGCAGCAGCTGGCCAAGGGCTTCGACCCGGACTGGCAGCAGCCCTTCGTCAGCGTATTCGGCGAGGTACTGGGCGTGCAGGTTGCCAACACCCTGCGCAACGGCCTGCAGCACGCGCGCCAGGGCGCGATCGATCTGGCCCACAGCGCCGCCGAGTTCATCACCGAGGAATCGCGCGATGTGGTGCCGCGTGCCGAGCTGGACGCCTTCCACGATGACGTGGACGTGCTGCGCGACGACGTCGAGCGTCTGGGTGCTCGCGTGCAGCGCCTGCGGGGTGCCGCATGAAGGCCGTGCTGCGGGCCAGCCGCATCGGCCGGGTGATCCTGCGTTACCGCCTCGACGACCTGCTGCAGGGCACACCGGCCGAGCGCTGGTTGCGCCTGGCCAAGCCGTTCGTGCCGCGGGCCTCGGCCGACATCGCCGCACAGTCGCGCGGTGCACGCCTGCGCCTGGCGCTGCAGGACCTCGGCCCGATCTTCGTCAAGTTCGGCCAGATCCTGTCCACCCGCCGCGACCTGGTGCCACCGGACGTGGCCAATGAACTGACCCTGCTGCAGGACCGGGTCAAGCCGTTCGATGGCGAGACCGCGCGCCGCATCGTCGAGGACGCGCTCGGCCTGCCGGTCAGTGCGGCCTTCGCCAGCTTCGACACCGAACCGCTGGCCTCGGCCTCGATCGCGCAGGTGCACGCGGCGACGCTGGCCGATGGCCGCCAGGTGGTGGTCAAGGTACTTCGCCCGGGCATCGAGAAGCAGATCGACGCCGACATCGCCCTGCTCAATTCGCTGGCCGCGCTGGTCGAGCGCACCCACCCGCGCGCCGACAAAATCCGGTCGCGCGAAGTGGTGGCCGAGGTCGAGAACACCCTGGCCGCCGAGCTGGACCTGCAGCGCGAAGGCGCCAATGCCAGCGTGCTGCGCCGCTTCTGGGAAAACAGCGACGACCTGTACGTGCCGGAAGTGATCTGGAGCCATACGGCCGAGCGCGCACTGACCCTGGAGCGCGTGTGGGGCATTCCGTCCGACGACATCGCCGCGCTGGACAAGGCCGGCATCGACCGCAAGGCGCTGGCCGCCAAGGGCGTGCGGGTGTTCTACACCCAGGTGTTCCGCGACAACTTCTTCCATGCCGATGCGCATGCCGGCAACATCTGGGTCGACACCGATCCGGCGCGTCGCGCCAACCCGCGCTTCATCGCGCTGGACTTCGGCATCATGGGCCAGCTCTCGCAGGAAGATCAGTACTACCTGGCCGAGAACTTCATGGCCATCTTCAACCGTGACTACCGCCGCATTGCCGAACTGCACGTGCAGGCGCGCTGGATGCCGGACCACGTACGCATCGACGATCTGGAAGCGGCGGTGCGATCGGTCTGCGAACCTTACTTCACCCGGCCGCTGTCGCAGATCTCGCTGGCCGAAGTGCTGATGAAGCTGTTCCGCGTGGCGCAGCGTTACCAGCTGACCCTGCAGCCCCAGCTGATCCTGCTGCAGAAGACCCTGCTGAACATCGAAGGCGTCGGCCGCCAGCTGGACCCGCAGATCGACATCTGGGCGGTGGCCAAGCCGGTGCTGGCGAAGATCCTGCGCGAGCGCTACAGCCCGCGCCGGGTGGTACGCGAGATCGGCAAGCGCCTGCCGGAAATCATGACCCATGCCCCGGACATGCCACGTCTGGTACACGCCTGGCTGACCCAGCAGGTGGAAGGCCGCCATGAACTGTCGATGCGCTCGCGCGACCTGGCCGCTCTGGACGCCAGCGTGCAGCGCCTGCAGAAGCGCGCGGTGGGGGCGATCACTGGCGTGGGCCTGCTGGCCATTGCCGCGCTCATGTACGTGCTGCAGCCGCCGGGCTGGTACTGGGGCGACCTGCCAATGTGGAGCTGGTTGTCCGGTGCGCTGGGCGCAGTGGCGCTGGCGCGCGCGTGGTGGAAGTAGGTCCCATGCTGCAAGCGCTCAAGGACGAACTGGCACGCTTCGGCGCCGACAACGACGCCCGCGAGAGCGCGCGTGGCCGCCGCATGCTCAACATCACGCCGGACACGGGTGAATTCCTGTCCGTGCTGGTCCGCTTCGGCGCCGCGCGCAGGGTGCTGGAGATCGGCACCTCCAACGGCTATTCGACGCTGTGGCTGGCCGAGGCTGCCGCCGCCATCGACGGCCACGTGATCACGCTGGAATACGCACAGGACAAGGCGGCGATGGCGCGTGACACCTTCGCGCGCAGTGGCCTGGCCGATCGCATCACGCTGGTTCACGACGATGCAGGGCCGTGGCTGGCACAGGCCGTCGATGCCAGCATTGACCTGCTGTTCCTCGATTCGGACCGCGGGCAGTACGCCGGCTGGTGGCCGCAGCTGCGCCGCGTGCTGCGGCCGGGGGGCCTGCTGGTGGTGGACAACGCCACCTCGCATGCGCAGGAAATGGAACCGCTGCGCGTGCTGCTGGACGCTGATCCGGACTTCAGCGTCAGCCTGGTGCCGGTGGGCAACGGCGAGCTGCTGGCCGTACGCAGCGCCTGACTGCAGCGTTGCCCGCGCCTGATCCGGCAGGGCCGGCCGCGCCTGATCTGGTAGTGCCGGCCGCTGGCCGGCAACCCCAGCAGCCAGACGACCCTGAGGCAGCCGGCCAGCGGCCGGCTCTACCCCATTCAGTGCCCAGCCCCGATAATCCCGCGGTGAGCACCGAACCCGATACCCTCGCCGCGGTCGAGACCGACACCGCGCCCCTGCAGTTGCTGCACCTGGATGAGCGCCTGGCCGTGGTCAACAAGCCTGCCGGGCTGATGGTCCACGACAGCAAGCTGGCCCGTGGCGAAGACGACTTCCTGGCCGACCGCCTGCGCGAGCAGCTGGGGCGGCCGATCTTCCTCGTGCACCGCCTGGACCGGGCCACCAGTGGCTGCCTGCTGCTGGCCTTCGACCGCGAGACCGCCAGCGCGCTGGGCAAGGCGTTGATGGGCGGCGAAGTGTTGAAGGACTACCTGACGGTCTGCCGGGGATGGCCGGCGGAACTGTCCTGGCGGGTGGACCATGATCTGGATGGCGGCCCGGGCAAGCCGGTGAAGAAGCCAGCGATCACCGACTTCCAGCGCCTGGCGACGGGCGAGCTGTCGGTGCCGGTCGGTGAGTTCACCCGTTCGCGTTATGCACTGCTGCGCTGCCAGCCACAGACGGGGCGCTTCCGGCAGATCCGCCGGCACCTCAAGCACCTCTCGCACCACATGATTGGCGACACCAGCCATGGCGATGGCCGCCACAACCGCATCTTCCGCATGCAGGGCGTGCACCGCATGCTGCTGCACGCCGAGCGCCTGCGCTTCCCGCATCCGGAGGGCGGCGACGTGGATGTCAGGGCACCGCTGGACGGCGGGTTCCAGAAGGCGCTGGACCTGTTTGGCTGGCAGGTGGACGACGCCTGATGCTGCTGCCGTAAGCCGAGCGTGGGCTCGGCTCTACAGCCAGCGGCCGGGCGTGGCCCGGCGCACCCCGTTATTTCTTTTCCGGCTCGTTGACGATGGCTTCCAGATCCTTCTGCAGATCCGCGAACAGCGGCTGCATGCGCGCCTGGATGGCCACCATCACGTTCTGCATCAGCGCCGGGGTCTTGTCCAGCAGGCTCTGGCCGGCCGAACTCTCGTAGAACTCGGCCATCGCCAGCACGTCTTCCTTGCTGAACGTCTTCTTGTACAGGTCCACGTACATCGGCCGCAGCTGCTGCCAGGACAGGGCCTGGCGCAGGGTCTGGCTGGTCCGCGCCTGGATCCGCTTCAGCTGTTCCTGCTGCTGGGCGTTGAGCTGGCGCTGTGCGGCCACCTGCTGGAACTGCTGCTGCTGCATCGCCTCGATCTGCGGCAGCATGGTGTCGATCATGCTCTGCGCCCGTGACGCGGACAGCAGGCGGTTGATGTCGCCGTCTGTCGGTGGCGCGGCCAGGGCCGGAACGCTGACCACGGCCAGCGCCAGCAGCAGGGCGGCGCGGCGCAGCAGGGACGGCAGGGCGGGTGTGGTGCGGGTCATGCGGGCTTCCTGCGGTACATGGGACGGCCAGCATACCCGCAGCCAAGGCGAAGGCGGCGTGTTCGGTACCTGATCGGCGGCATACGGCGCGCGATGCCGCACTCCGGCACGTGGCTGCCGCTACAATGCGCGGATGGGCAGCGGACCGGTCACCATCAGCGCGCAGCTTGAAATCCCCGACGGCGAGATCGTCGAGCGGTTCGTGCGTGCCAGCGGTGCCGGTGGCCAGAACGTCAACAAGGTCTCCACCGCGGTGGAACTACGTTTCGACGTGGCCAACTCGCCTTCGTTGCCCGAACCGTTGCGCGCACGCCTGCTGGCGCGGCGTGACCGGCGCATGACCGGCGAAGGCGTGCTGGTCATCGATGCGCAACGTTTCCGGACCCAGGATCGCAATCGCGAGGATGCGCGCGAGCGGCTGGCGGCCTTCATCCAGGCCGGGCTGAGCGTGCCCAAGCCGCGCAAGGCCACCAAGCCGACCCTCGGGTCGAAACTGCGTCGTCTGGACGCCAAACGCGGGCGCGCGCAGATCAAGCGCGGTCGCTCATCACGTGACTGGGAGTGATTGCTTGAACAACCCGACTTCGTTGCTGCCGGCCGTGCCGCCGCAGATGCCGCAGGTCAAACCCAACGCCTTCCTGCGCTGGCTGGCGCGCTGCACCCTGCGCATGGGCGGCTGGAAGGTGACCGGCACCCTGCCTGACATCCCCAGGCTGGTCTTCATCATCGCCCCGCATTCGTCCAACTGGGATGGGCTGTGGGGCATGGCGGCCAAGATCGCGCTGGGCATGAAAGTGAAGGTACTGGGCAAGGCGTCGCTGTTCTGGTGGCCGCTGGGCCCGCTGCTGCACAGGCTGGGCGTGATCCCGCTCGATCGCAGCTCGCCGCAGGGCACCGTCGGACAGGCCGTGGACCTGCTGCGCAACAACGAGAAGATGTGGTTCGCCATCACGCCCGAGGGCACCCGCAAGGCGGTGAAGGAGTGGAAGGCCGGCTTCCTGAAGATCGCCCGGATGGCTGACGTGCCGATCCTTGCCGCGTACTTCCACTACCCGGAAAAGACCATCGGTATCGGCCCGCTGTTCACGCCCAGTGGTGATGACGCTGCCGACATGGCCGCGATCCGCGAGTTCTACCGGCCCTGGATCGGCAAGACCCGCGGTACGGTCTGAGCCTGCCGCAGGCCGCTGCATAGACGCCACGTCCGGCACATGCCGGGCGAGCGCGACAGGAGTAGGGTGGAGGGCTGGTATCCCGTACCGTCTGCCCAAGGAGTGTTTTACATGTCGCGTACCGTAGTCCTGGCCGCCGCCATCAGCCTGGCGTTGGCGGCCTGTTCCGGCAAGGAGTCCACCCCCGTGTCCGATGCCCAGAAGACCCCGGCCCAGCAGCCGGCCGAAGCCTCCACCAACCCTCTGCTGAGCGCCAGCACGCTGCCGTTCCAGGCCCCGCCGTTCGACAAGATCAAGGACAGCGACTACCTGCCGGCGTTCGAAGAGGGGATGCGCCAGCACCTGGCCGACGTGCGCAAGATCGCCGACAGCAGCGAGCCGGCCACCTTCGACAACACCATCGTGGCGATGGAGCGCAGCGGCGAGACGCTGAACCGCGTCTCGCGCATCTTCTTCGGCCTGGTCCAGGCCGATACCAACGATGCACGACAGAAGATCCAGGAAGAAGTGGCGCCAAAGCTGGCTGCGCACCAGGACGAGATCAATCTCGATCCGAAGCTGTTCGCGCGCGTGAAGTCGATCTATGACCAGCGCGACACGCTGGAATTGGATCCGGTGCAGAAGCGCCTGGTCGAGCACTACTACGACGGCCTGGTGCGCGCCGGTGCGCAGCTGTCCGACGCTGACAAGGCGACCCTGCGCAAGCTCAACGTGGAAGAGACCACCCTCTCCACCCAGTTCCATACCCGCCTGGTGGCCGCCACCGCCGCTGCGGCCGTCGTCGTCGACGACAAGGCCAAGCTGGCCGGCCTGGACGAGGATGCGATCAACAACGCCGCAGCCGCCGCCAAGGAACGCAAGCTGGACGGCAGGTTCCTGCTGCCGCTGCAGAACACCACCCAGCAGCCGGTGCTCGGCTCGCTGAGCGATCGCGACCAGCGCGCCGCCGTGCTGAAGGCCTCGGAGACCCGCGCCGAGCGCGGTGATGCCAACGACACCCGGCAGACCGTGCAGCGCCTGGCCCAGCTGCGTGCGCAGAAGGCCAAGCTGCTCGGCTTCGAGACCTTCGCCGACTACCAGCTGGGCGACCAGATGGCCAAGACCCCGGCTGCGGCACTCAAGCTGCTGACCGACACCGTGCCGGCCGCCACCGCCAAGGCGCGCGCCGAAGCCGGCGAGATCCAGAAGGTGATCGACGCGCAGAAGGGTGGTTTCCAGGTCGCCGCTTCGGACTGGGACTTCTACGCCGAGCAGGTGCGCAAGGCCAAGTACGATCTGGACGAATCGCAGATCAAGCCGTACTTCGAACTGGACAATGTGCTGCAGAACGGCGTCTTCTACGCCGCCACCCAGCTGTACGGCATCACCTTCAAGCCACGTACCGACATTCCGACCTACAACCCGGACATGAAGGTGTACGAAGTGTTCGACAAGGACGGCACCTCGCTGGCGCTGTTCTACACCGACTACTTCAAGCGTGACAGCAAGTCCGGCGGCGCCTGGATGGACGTGTTCGTCGAACAGGACGGCCTGACCGGTGCCAAGCCGGTGGTCTACAACGTCTGCAACTTCACCAAGCCGGCCGCCGGCCAGCCTGCGCTGATCAGCTTCGACGACGTCACCACCATGTTCCATGAGTTCGGCCATGCGCTGCACGGCATGTTCTCGAACGTGAAGTACCCGTCGATTGCCGGCACCGCCACCTCGCGTGATTTCGTCGAGTTCCCGTCGCAGTTCAACGAGCACTGGGCGCTGGATCCGAAGGTGTTCGCCAACTACGCCAAGCACTACAAGACCGGCGAGGCGATGCCGCAGGAACTGGTCGACAAGATCCTCAAGGCGCGCAGCTTCAACCAGGGCTATGCGACCACCGAGTACCTGTCTGCCGCGCTGCTGGACCTGGCCTGGCACACCCAGAAGGCCGACGCGCCGCTGCAGGATGTCGGCGCCTTTGAAGCCAGCGCGTTGAAGAAGTTCAAGGTCGACCTGCCGCAGGTGCCGCCGCGCTACCGCACCACCTACTTCGACCACATCTGGGGTGGCGGTTACTCGGCCGGCTACTACGCCTACTTCTGGGCCGAAGTGCTCGACCATGACGCCTACCAGTGGTTCACCGAGCACGGTGGCCTGACGGCGGCCAACGGCCAGGAGTTCCGCGACAAGATCCTCTCGCGCGGCAACAGCGTGGAGCTGTCGACCCTGTACCGCGATTTCCGCGGCAAGGACCCGTCGGTGGAACCTTTGCTGAAGTTCCGCGGGCTGAAGTAAGAAATCGAAAACGGCGGGGGAAACCCCGCCGTTTTTCTTTGTGTAGAGCCGACCCCATGCTCGGCTGGCTTTTTCTGGAGACGCAGCCGAGCATGGGCTCGGCTCTACACAAGCGGATCACGTCCCCACGTGCACCCGGTTGGCCTGCTCGGCCAACCCGAGGTGATCGAGCGCGATATCCAACGCCAGCACATAGCTCTGCGCGCCATAGCCGGCGGCGATGCCCAAGCGCTGGCCGACACCGGCCGGCAGGCAGGGCTCGGCCACCGCGCCGTCGTCGTGGACCTCCACGTAGGCATTGTGCAGGTAGGGCAGCAGGCGCTGCAGGCGCAGGCTGTTGGCGCACGCACCCGGGTCAAGCAGTGTCACTTCGCCACGGCTGTGATCGGCCACGCGCAGCGCATCCAGCAGTTCCTGCTCCGAACCGCAGGCACGGATCGCCACGCTGGTGCCGGCATCGATCGCGCGATGCACCAGCGACTTCAGGACCGGCGCCGGCAGTGGCATTGCCGTGCGGATCAAGGCGCCGGCGGCTTCCGGGCCGCGGATGATGAAGATCGACATGGCTCAGCCCTCCTGCGCCAGGCGACGGCCGACGATGGCCAGCGACAGCGGATAGCCGGCCTGCTGGCTGCGCTGGTCGACCACTACCGCGGCGGGGCCGTGCTGCAGGCGCAGCCGCGCATCCAGGCCGGGCTCGCTGGGCGACTGCAGCTCGATGTACTGCGCCGGCAGCCGTTCCAGCGCCGCCTGCAGTGCGCCACCCTCGGCCTGCCATTGCGCCTCGTCGGCCACGCCGACATCCAGCAGCACCCAGTCGGCCGAACGCGCCTGCGGCTGGCACAGGCACTGGCGCACTTCGGACAGGCTGGCGCAGTCGCTGCACAGCACGCGATGGCCGGCCAACTGTGCCGGCAGTTGGGGACGCGGTGCCGACGAAGAGGCGTGGCGGATCACCAGGAGGGTCATACAACACCTTGCGGAATGCGCCCTGCGGCGCGGTGGGCACACGATGCACGTGCTGGCCGTAAAGGTGCGATGCCCGTGGCCGGGTGCGCGCGTAAAACCTGCGTAACCCTTCCTGTAGAGCCGAGCCTGCGCTCGGCTGGCGTGCACCGACACTCGAAGAGCAGCCGAGCGCGGGCTCGGCTCTACAACAAGCCGGCGCGGGAACCTCTCCCGCCCGAGTGTGGTCTGATGCAGCGACCACCCACCCGGAGCCTGTCATGGATGCTGTTGCCCGTCCTCCCCTTCCCGAACGCGCGCTGCTCTGGCTGAAGAAGGAAGCATTGCCGCTGCTGGTGATGCTCGGCCTGCTCGCCGCCGCCCGCGATACCCTGGCCAACCACTACGTGGTGCCCAGTGGCTCGATGCAGCCAACCCTGCAGCCCGGCGACCGGGTAGTGGTGGACATGCGTGCCTATGGCCTGCGCCTGCCGTTTACCGGCAGGGAACTGATGTCCACCGGCGTTCCGCAGCGTGGTGAAGTGGCGGTGTTCGATTCACCGGCCGACGGCACCCGGCTGATCAAGCGCGTGGCGGCGGTGGCCGGTGACCATGTGCAGCTGCACGAAGGGCACCTGAGCATCAACGGCCAGCCGCTGCAGACCGCCGACCTGCAGGACGTGGAAGCCTTCGGCGAGCGCCGAGCCGGCCTCGATCTGGGTATGGGGGGCGGTCCTGACATCGCTGACCTGGTGGTGCCGGCGGGCAAGGTGCTGGTGCTGGGTGACCACCGTGGCAACAGCTTCGACGGCCGCTTCTTCGGTTTCGTCGATGCAGACAAGGTCTACGGCCGGGCGGTGGCTGTGTATTACCGCCGCGGTGACGGTTTCGAGTGGCAACGCCTGTAAGCTGAATTGATACTTCCTATATATCAATCCTGATCTATCAGGTTATGGATCGACTGGATCGACGGGCCTAGTCTGAGGCCCGTTCCCTCCCACGCCCGGCCGTCCCCACCGGCCCTTCGATTCCATGACTGGCGAAACTGCGGCGGCCGTTGAAGGCCGTCCCTCCACTCTCGATACCGGCACCGACACCCGCATCCAGCAGGGCACCCCGGCCTTCCGCCGCACCGCGTTGGCACTGTTCCTGGCCGGCTTCTCCACCTTCGGCCTGCTGTACACCGTGCAGCCGCTGCTGCCCGAGTTCAGCCGCCACTTCGGCGTGTCGGCCGCAGGCAGCGCGATGTCGTTGTCGCTGACCACCGGTACGCTGGCGGTGGCGATGCTGTTGGCCGGCCTGCTGTCCGATGCGGTCGGCCGTCGCCCGTTGATGATCGTTGCGCTGTTGGCGTCGGCCATGCTGTCGCTGAGCACGGCGCTGGTGGACGACTGGACCACGCTGCTGGTGCTGCGCACCCTGCTTGGCCTGGCGCTGAGCGGCGTGCCGGCAGTGGCGATGACCTACCTGGTCGAGGAAATGGACAGCCGCGCGCTGGGCCTGGCGATGGGCCTGTACATCGGCGGCAACGCCATCGGTGGCATGAGCGGGCGCCTGCTGGCCGGCATCATCGCCGATCACTGGGGCTGGCGCTGGGGCATTGGCGTGGTCTCGATCATCGCCATCGCCAGTACCGTGCTGCTGTGGCTGCAACTGCCGCCGTCGCGCCATTTCCATCCCCGCCGCGATGGCCTGCGCGAGTTGCCGTCGCGCTGGCGCCTGCTGTTCGCCGACCCGGGCCTGCCGTGGCTGTTCGCCACCTCGTTCGTGCTGATGGGCGTGTTCGTCACCCTCTACAACTACCTGGGCTATCACCTGCTGGCGCCGCCGTACCACCTCAGCCAGACCGTGGTCGGGCTGATCTTCAGCGTGTACCTGGTGGGCACCTTCAGTTCGGCGTGGATGGGCCAGCAGGCTACGCGGTACGGGCGCGGCCGCATCCTGTCGATCTCGTTCGCGCTGATCGGCGCCGGCATCGCGCTGCTGGCGATGCCGTGGCTGAGCACGATGGCACTGGGCATCGCGCTGGTCACGTTCGGCTTCTTCGGTGGCCACTCGGTGGCCAGCAGCTGGGTCGGCAGCCGTGCCGGTACGATGCGCGCGGAAGCGTCGGCGCTGTACCTGTTCGCCTACTACCTGGGCTCCAGCGTGCTGGGCGGGGTCGGCGGCCTGGCCTACGCGGCCTGGGACTGGTGGGGCGTGTGTGCGTTCGCCGCGGTGCTGACCCTGATCGGTGGTGGCATCGTCTGGGCGCTGCAGCACCGCGCCCCGCAGCCGGTGACCGCGTGACCCAACGCACGGTAGTGCCGGCCGCTGGCCGGCAACCACGGTGTAGCGGCTTTGCCGAGGTAGAGTCGACTGTCAGTCGACTGCTCTTCCATCAGATCGAGAAAACCCGCGCTGCGCGCGATAGTCGACTAACAGTCGACTCTACCGGCGAACGCCCCGCGCAGCAGCCCGGCGAAGTTTCGGATCAGCGGCGTCACCCGTTCGCGATGCCACGCCAGCTGCACTTCCGAATGCGCGCCAGCATCGGCCAACGCCACGAAGCGCGATCCTTCCACCCGGATGTGATCGCACGACGACGGCAGGATCGCCGCACCCAGGCCCGCAGCGGCCAGGCTGATCAACGTCGATGCTTCACCGGCTTCCTGCACGATGCGCGGCGTGAAGCCCGCCGCCGCACACAACGCGATCATGTGGTCGTGGATGCCCGCGCCCGCGCTGCGCCGGAATGCCACGAACGGCTCCTGCGCGAAGTCGCGCAACGACACCGTGCCCTGCTTCGACAGCCTGCGCAGGGCAGGGTGGTCGGCATGCACGATCAGCGCCAGCGGATCGACGAACAGGCTGTGTGCCACCAGTTCCGGCGGCAACGCACGCTTGCGGATGATGCCCACGTCCAGTGAACCATCGAGCAGCGCGTCGATCTGCTGCAGCGTATTCATCTCGCTCAGCTGCAGCCGCACCTGCGGATACTGCTGGCGGTAATGCAGGATCGAACGCGGGATCTGTGGCGACAGCGGCGTGGCCCGGGTCAGGCCGATATGCAGTTCACCCTGCTCGCCGCGCTGCGCACGCTGCACCTCGTCCACCGCGGTTTCCACCTGCTGCACGATTGCGCGCGCGCGTTCCTGCAGCAGCTCCCCAGCAGGCGTCAGCTGCACGCGGCGATGGCTTCGCACGAACAGGCGCGCGCCGATCAGTTCCTCCAGCTGCCGGATCTGCTGGCTGAGCGGCGGCTGTGACATGCCCAGGCGCTCGGCCGCCTGGCCGAAGTGCAGCGTATCGGCAACAGCGAGGAAGTAGCGCAGGTGGCGCAGTTCGATGGACATGGGGCCAGTTTATTCATCGTCAGCCGGAAATGAATCAGAGATGGGATCCGATCCCGTGCCGACCAACGGTCGGCACCCACCAACAGCAGCTGGCACCAACAGCAGCGACCAACTGTCGAAGGCGGGGTGGGTCCGGTTGCGGGGGTGTGAGCGGCATGGATGCCGCGACCAAGCCCCCATGGACGGGTTTACAGCGTCCCCCGCAACCGGACCCACCCCGCCATCCCACGGATAGCCGGCTTTTGCTGTTGCTTCGGCTTCGGCGGGTGCAGGGCGCAGCCCTGCCGAACACCCCTCACCGCTCCGAATGCCCGCTCTGGTCGTAATCGCGCGGACTGAACAACTCCGGCTGGATCAGCTCGATGAACGCCCGCGCCTGCGCCGACAGTGCCTTGCCGCGGCGCACGATCACCCCGTAACTGCGCTCGGGGAACCAGCGCTTCATCGACCGCGCCGCCAGCCGCTCGCGGTCGGCTTCGTGCAGGCACAGCGCCGGCACGATGGAAATGCCCATGCCCATCGCCACGTACTGCTTGATCACTTCCCATCCACCCACTTCCAGCGCCACGGTGTAGGCAATGCGGTGGCGCTGGAATACCTGGTCGACCAGGCGGTAGGTGATCTGCCGCTTCGGCGGCAGTACCAGCGGATAGCGCGCGATGTCGGCCAGCTCCAGCTCGCCGCCGCTGGCCAGCGGATGGTCGTGCGGCGCGATCAGCACCTGTTCGAAGCGGTAGGCCGGGGCGTAGGTCAGGTCGGCCGGTACATCGGTCATCGAACCGATGGCCAGGTCGGCGGCATCCTCGCGCAGCAGGTCGGTGCCGTCAGCGCTGATCGCGTTGTGCAGGGTCAGGCGCACATCCGGATGGTGCAGGCGGAAGCGTTCGACGATCTTCGGCAGCAGGTACAGGATGGTCGAGCTGTTGGCGGCGATGTTCAGCTCGCCCGCGTCCAGGCCGCGTACCTTGTCGCGGAAGCGCGCCTCCAGCCCGTCCAGGCTCTCCACCAGCGGCTGCGCCATCTCGTACAGCAGTTGGCCCTCGCGGCTGGGCACCAGGCGCCGCCCGCTGCGTTCGAACAATGGCACCCCCAGCTCCCGTTCCAAGGCCTGCAACTGCAGGCTGATCGCCGGCTGGCTGACGAAAAGTGCCTCAGCCGCCCGTGAGACCGAACCCAGGCGCACCGTCTGGCAGAACGCACGCAACGGCTTCAGCCGGTCGGATTTGTAGGAAAAACGCGGACTTGGCGGGGTGCGTGTGCTCATCGTGTCACGAGTATTAGCACAACTTATGTAGAACATTGCAAAAACTGTTTTGCCAAATACTCAGGCCCGGCGGCACCGTGGAGCCGTTCCCCCACCGCTGGAGTCGCCTCATGTCCGCCGTCGCTTCCGCTGTTCCCACCCCCGCCGCGAAGGCTACCCCCGGCATCGCCCTGGCGACCCGCGTGGCCGGCCAGGACACCCTGCTGCCGGCGCCGCTGCTGGCCCTGCTGGTGTCGCTGCACCGTGCGGTGGAACCGGGCCGGCAGGCGAGGCTGCAGGCCCGCCGTGAACGCCAGGCATTCTTCGACCAGGGCGGCCTGCCAGACTTCCGCGAGGACACCGCCGCCATCCGCAGCGGCGACTGGCGCGTGGCCCCGCTGCCGGCCGCGTTGCAGGACCGCCGCGTCGAGATTACCGGCCCGACCGACCCGAAGATGGTCATCAACGCGCTGAACTCCGGCGCCAAGGTGTTCATGGCCGACTTCGAGGATTCGACCTCGCCGACCTGGCGCAACCTGCTGGCCGGCCAGCAGTCGCTGGCGGCGGCGGTGCGCGGCGATCTGGAATACACCGCCCCCAATGGCAAGCACTACACGCTGCGCCCGTACGACGAGCAGGCGGTGCTGATCGTGCGCCCGCGGGGCTGGCACCTGGATGAAAAGCACGTGCGCATCGACGGCCAGTTCCTTGCCGGTGGCCTGTTCGACGCAGCGGTGTTCGCCTTCCACAACGCCCGCACCCTGCAGGCGAAGGATCGTGGCCCGTACTTTTACCTGCCCAAGCTGCAGAGCATGGAAGAGGCGGCGCTGTGGGAGACCGCGCTCTCGCATATCGAGGGCATGCTCGGCCTGCCGCACGGCCAGATCAAGGTGACCGTGCTGATCGAAACGCTGCCGGCGGTGTTCGAGATGGACGAGATCCTGCACGCGCTGCGTGATCGCATCGTCGGCCTGAACTGCGGGCGCTGGGACTACATCTTCTCGTACCTGAAGACCTTCCGCCGCCACGCCGACCGCGTGCTGCCCGAGCGCGGCCAGGTGACCATGACCCAGCCGTTCCTGAAGGCCTATTCGGAACTGCTGATCCAGACCTGCCACCGCCGCGGTGCGCATGCGATGGGTGGCATGGCCGCGCAGATCCCGATCAACAACGATGCCGCCGCCAACGAACAGGCGATGGCCCGGGTGCGCGCCGACAAGCTGCGCGAAGTCACCGCCGGCCATGACGGCACCTGGGTTGCGCACCCGGCGCTGATTCCGGTGGCGATGGCGATCTTCGACGAACACATGCCCGGTGCGAACCAGCACAGCGTGCTGCGCCAGGATGTGCGCGTCGGCCGCGACGAACTGATCGCACGGCCGCCGGGCACCGTCACCCGCGCCGGCTTCGAGGGCAACGTGGAAGTCTGCGTGCGCTATCTGGCGGCGTGGCTGGATGGCAACGGCTGCGTGCCGATCCATCACCTGATGGAGGACGCGGCCACCGCCGAGATCAGCCGCAGCCAGCTGTGGCAGTGGCTGCATACGCCGGGCCAGCAGCTGGACGATGGCACTGCGATCGATCTGGCGCTGCTGGATTCCACCCTCTCGCAGCTGCCGGCACGGCTGGGCGATACCGCCGTACTGCCCGGTGGTGCGCGCATCGGCGAGGCCATCGCCCTGCTCGGCGAACTGAGCCGCAGTGACGAACTGACCGATTTCCTGACCCTGCCGGCCTACGCGCGCATCGATTGACCGACTGCCGGCCCTCCTGCCGTTTCCCTCCCCGCTGCACGCACGAACCGAACTGGAGAAAGACATGAGCAAGCTGCCCACTGCCGAACAGATCCAGCACGACTGGGACACCAACCCGCGCTGGGAAGGCATCCAGCGCAACTACAGCGCCGCCGACGTGGTGCGCCTGCGCGGCACCGTCCACATCGAGCACTCGCTGGCCCGCCTGGGTGCGGAGAAGCTGTGGGCGTCGCTGCATGAGCGCGAGTTCGTCAACGCGCTGGGTGCATTGACCGGCAACCAGGCCATGCAGCAGGTCAAGGCGGGCCTGAAGGCGATCTACCTGTCCGGTTGGCAGGTGGCGGCCGACGCCAACCTGGCTGGGCAGATGTATCCGGACCAGTCGCTGTACCCGGCCGATTCGGTGCCGGCGGTGGTCAAGCGCATCAACAACACCCTGCTGCGTGCCGATCAGCTGCATCATGCCGAAGGCAAGGACGACATCGACTTCCTGCAGCCGATCGTGGCCGATGCCGAGGCCGGTTTTGGCGGCGTGCTCAACGCCTTCGAACTGATGAAGGCGATGATCGAGGCCGGTGCGGCCGGCGTGCACTTCGAAGACCAGCTGGCCTCGGTGAAGAAGTGCGGGCACATGGGCGGCAAGGTGCTGGTGCCGACCCGCGAGGCCATCGAGAAGCTCAACGCCGCGCGCCTGGCTGCCGACGTGCTGGGCGTGCCGACCCTGCTGGTGGCGCGCACCGATGCCGAAGCGGCTGATCTGTTGACCAGCGACATCGACGGCAACGACAAGCCGTTCACCACCGGCGAGCGCACCGTGGAAGGCTTCTACAAGACCCGCAATGGCCTGGACCAGGCGATCAGCCGCGGCCTGGCCTACGCGCCCTATGCCGATCTGGTGTGGTGCGAGACCGGCAAGCCGGACCTGGAGTTCGCCCGCAAGTTCGCCGAGGCGATCCACGCGAAGTTCCCGGGCAAGCTGCTGGCCTATAACTGCTCGCCCAGCTTCAACTGGAAGAAGAACCTGGACGACGCCACCATTGCCAAGTTCCAGCGCGAACTGGGTAGCTACGGCTACAAGTTCCAGTTCATCACCCTGGCCGGTTTCCACGCGCTGAACTACGGCATGTTCAACCTGGCCCACGGCTATGCACGCCGCCAGATGAGCGCCTTCGTGGAGCTGCAGGAAGCCGAGTTCGAAGCGGCCGAGCGCGGTTTCACGGCGGTCAAGCACCAGCGTGAAGTCGGTACCGGCTACTTCGATGCGGTGACCCAGGCGATCCAGCAGGGGCAGTCGTCGACCACCGCGCTGACCGGCTCCACCGAGGAAGAGCAGTTCCATGGCGGGCGCAGCGAACGCGCGGCGTGATGCGGTAGTGCCGGCCGCTGGCCGGCAACCACGTGATCCTTCGGGCACCACAGGGAAGCCGGCCAGCGGCCGGCTCTACCGAAGCCTCGAAATCTGATCAGGGTGGCCAGGGAAGGGCCAGACAACGCCGGCCGGTCGGGGGACCTGCCGGCGTTGTTGTATCGGTGCAAAGGCGCGGCGGCCGGCAGGCAGCGTCAATCAGGCGCACCCCCTTGGCCGCAACTTGGCCGAAATCCTGTGAAACCCGGCATCGGATTGATCCAGCAGGGGTTTTGCCCGGACATGGGTGACCAGAACGGGCCACCACCGATCTTCACATCACACAAGAGCGCCCTGAGGCTCAAAATGAGATAGGGCGCACACTTTAAAGCGGTGCTATGCTCCGCGGCTCACCAGGGGACGCTGGCGGCGGGTGCAGGGAATGACCGGCAGGGGTGCGGCCGAGAACAGTGATATGACGACAGGTATCGCCCGGGTGGCGATGGCCGAGATCGTGCATGCGCTGTTGTCGGATGCCGAGGTGGCATTGTTTGCCAGATTCGCCCGCCCATGCAAGCTTCATGCCGGACAGTGGCTGTTCCAGCGGGGCCACCGCGGCGAGCGCATGTATGTGATCCTCGACGGCCAGATCGAACTGGACTTCGGCGAGGACCTGGTGATCAAGACACTCGGGCAGTATGAGTTCTTCGGCGAACTGGGCCTGCTGGTTGGCGACCACCTGCGCAGCGCCAGCGCGCGCGCGCTGGTCGATTGCGATGTCCTGGAGCTGGGGCCGGCCGATTTCCACCGCTTGGTCGAATCCGATCCCGGGCTGGTGGCGTACTTCCTGCGTCGCACGATCATGCGCGTGCTGACCAACGAACAGGCCCTGATCAGCCAGCTGCGGCGCCGCAACCACGATCTGGAAACCGCGCTGGACAACCTGTACATCACCACTCATCAGCTGACCCATACCCGCGAGCTGGTGCGCACCGATGAACTGACCGGGCTGCACAACCGCCGTGGCCTCACGTTGTACCTGCAGGAGTGCCGCGAGCGTGCCGAGGGGCTGCCGCAGGCGTTGCTGCTGATTGATTGTGACCGCTTCAAGCAGATCAACGACCGCCACGGCCACCAGGCCGGCGACCGCGTGCTGCAGAGCATGGGCAACATCCTGCGCTCGATGGCCGGCGAGCATGACCTGGCCTGCCGCCTTGGCGGTGATGAGTTCTGCCTCATCCTGCGCCGCGGCAACCACGAGATCGTGCAGCACGCGGCCGAGTTCATCCTCAGCGCGGTGCATGGCCTGCTCGAACGCAGCCCCGGTACGCCGCATGTCAGCCTGGTCAGCATCGGTGCGTGCCTGCTGGCGCCGGAGGCAGGCTGGAGCGAGTGGTACGCGCGCGCGGATCGCGCGCTGTACCAGGCCAAGCGCGATGGCGGCAACTGCCTGCGCTGGGCGAATGATCCGGACGGCCAATAGGGAGAGGCAGGCGATGGACGGCGACAACGGAACGTCAGCCCCGCATAGCCCACAGCTACGCGCCCTGCTGTTCACCGATCTGTGTGATTCGCTGCAACTGGTCGAGCGGATCGGCGATGTGGCGGCCGCCAGCCTGTTCCAGGAACACGACCGCCTGGTGCTGGTCCTGCAGCAGCGCTGGAACGGCCAGCTGATCGATCGCTCCGACGGCCTGTTCATGCTGTTCGAGCGGGCCATCGATGCTTTGGGCTTCGCCTTGGACTACCAGCGCAAACTGCACGCGCTGGGCCAGCAGCGGGCGATCGAACTGCGCGCGCGTGCAGGCCTGCATGTGGGTGACGTGCTGACCTGGGAGAACAGTGCCGAGGCGGTCCGTGCCGGCGCCAAGTCGATGGAAGTGGAAGGCCTGGCCAAGCCGATGGCAGCGCGCCTGATGACGCTGGCCCGCCCTGGCCAGATCCTGTTGTCGGCGGTGGCCGAATCGCTGACCCGTCGCGCCACCGGTGCGCTAGGGGAACGGGGTGCGCGCCTGCTGTGGAAGTCGCACGGCCGTTGGCGCTTCAAGGGAATGCCGGTGGTGCAGGAAGTGATCGAAGTGGGTGAGATCGGTTCAGCGCCGTTGCGCATGCCACGCGCCACTGCCAAGGCACGCCGTGACCTGCCGCTGTGGCGGCAGCCGCTGGTGCTGGCCGCCGAGGGCCTGGTGCTGACGGTGGCCGTGCTGGGCGGCTGGTTGCTGCTGCGGTCGGAACCGGCGATCGCGTTCGCCGAGCGGGACTGGGTGGTGCTTGGCGATGTCGACAACCTCACCGGCGACCCGATTTTCGACGACTCGATGCGGCACGCGATCCGGATCGCGCTGGAGCAGTCGCGCTACGTGAACGTGCTGTCGGAGGGCAAGATCCGCGAAAGCCTGGAAATGGCGCGGCTCTCGGGCGATACCCGGCTCAGCCGCGATACCGCGGCCAACGTGGCGGTGCGGGAGGGCGCGCGCGCCGTGCTGCTGCCGACGGTGCGGCAGAAGATCGGTGGCTACGAGCTGGCCATTGATGTCGCCGCACCCGGCACCGGCCAGGTGATCCAGACGTTCACCGCCACCACGGATCGATCCGACCAGATGGTATTCGCGGTGGACGACGTGGTCGGGCGCCTGCGTCGCGGACTGGGCGAATCGGTGGCGAGCCTGGAACAGTCGTTGCCGCTGCCGCGGGCATCGACCCAGGACCTTCGCGCACTGCGAGCGTTCGCGCTGGCCGAGAATGCACTGGGCCAGCGTCGCTTCGAGGAGGCGCGCAACCTCTATCAGGCTGCAATCGATATTGATCCCGGTTTCGCCCTGGCCTACATGGGCGTGGCCAAACTGCATGCGCGCGTCGATGAAGGGCGGCGCGCACGCGAAGCCATGCAGCACGCGCTGGACCTGCAGGATCGGTTGCCGCCACGCGAGCGCCTGTACCTGAAGGCCTGGATGGCCGAACTGGAGCCTGGTGGCTGGGCGCTGGAGCACTGGCGCACGCTGGCCAAGGTCTACCCGGATTCGTTCGCCGGGCTGTCCAACACGTCCTGGTACCTGCTGCAGGCCAACCAGTTCAGCGAGGCCGAACCCTACGCGCGTGCGGCTGCGGTGCCGCAGGATCCGCTGCGCCTGTATCCGCTGATCCACCTGGTGCGGATACAGATCGCCGCCAACCAACCGCAGCTTGCGGCCGAGACACTGGCCCAGGCACAGGTCCTGCGCGGTCGTGATGATGCCGATGAGACCGGCGTGGACGTACTGGTCGCGCAGGGCAAGTACGCCAAGGCCGCCCAACTGCTGCCGCAGATCCGTGCCAACGATGCCCTGCAGCAGCGCATGAAGCTGCGTGCGCAGCTGCTGCTGGCGGCCACGCAGCGCGATTGCGCGGCCATGCAGCAGGCGGTACGCGACGACGCGTCGGCACCGGCGCTGGTCGACTTCCAGGTGCAGCAGCGGCTGCAGCACGCCAGCGTGGCAGCTCTGTGCCCGAGCGCGGACCGCGCCGAGTTGCAGGCCATCGCTGCGTTGCTGCATCCGTTGCTGGAGCAGCGCGATGATCCCATGCTGCACGCCCGCGGCCTGCAATGGCTGGCTCTGGTCCATCTGGCCCAGCGACAGGGCCAGTTCGAGCTGGCCAAACGCTGGCTGGACGAGCAGCGGCCGCTGCTGCGCAGCCTGCGCAGTCCGGTCGCCGATCGCTGGCTGCGCATTGTCAGCGCCGTGGATGAACTGCAGATGCAGCGGCCCGAAGCTGCCCGCGCCCTGATCGAGCCAATGCTCGATGGCAGCGAGCCGGTGCAGGCACACGTCGTGCTGCTGCTCGCGCTGCGCGCACAGGGCAATGAAGCTGCCGTACGCCGCGAGCAGGCCTGGCTGTCCCAGCATCGCGGCCAGGCCATTGCCGAGGTCACCGCCATGCAGGTCTGGCAACCACTGAATGTGCACGACGTGTCCACGTGGGCATCGCCGGCCGCGGCCGGCGCGCCCTGATGACGGGTCAGCCGTCGATGCGCTCGCCGACCTTGCCCGCTTCGAAGCAGAACACCACGGTCATCGCCGCCACCGACCCGGACAGGTGGGCCTGCAGGCTGTCACGCACCTGGCTCAGCTCCTCGACCGAAGCCAGGGTGCCGATCTTCATGCAGTCGCTTTCGCCGACCGCACCGTCCAGCCCGATCGAGGCCAGGGCCTTGGCCGGCGAGGTGGTGAAGTGGCTGCGGAAGTCATCGTTGCCGATCAGGTGGTCCAGCAGGGTGCTGGCGTCTGCGGCGGAAAGGCGGGGATGGGTGCTCATGGGGATCGTCCGTAGGCTGAAGTTCTCGTATCGGCCGCGACAGCCTGCCATTGAGGGCCGCGCTGCGTACGTCGCTAAAGTTGGCCGCGCTGCGGTCGTTGCTGCTATGCCGGTTGTGCGGCAGAAGGAAGGAATCCCATGCGCCTGCGCCGCTGCGCCAGCCTGATGTTCGAGCCCCGCGAGGCGATCACCCTCGACCTGCGCGCGATGCTGGCCGGCCACGCCGAGATGGACAGCCAGATCAGCTGGGTGGCCCTGGCCGCGCATCTGGACCAGCCACTGCCGGTGGACGCCGAGGAGCGCCAGCTGCTCGGCGAGCTCAGTGCGCACCGCTGGTGCGAACCGCCCGCCGATGCCTGCCCGGCCATGCTGGCCCGCCTGGTCGAGCAGGGCCTGCTGTTGACCGACCCACCGAGCGAGGTGGGGCACCAGCTGCGCGACGAGGCTTTGCGGCGCAGCCAGTGGTGGCCGCTGGCGGCGCTGGCCCATCGTCATGCGCGCTGGCAGGCCGTGGACAGCGTGGAGGACATGCGTCGGCAAGGGTTGGACACTGCTGCCGGCCTGCGCCAGCGCCTCGGGCCGCCACCGCCGGTGGTGCAGCCGATGCAGGGCGATTACCAGCCGCTGCCGCGCAGCGAAGAGGCGCCGTTCGACACACTGCTGGCGCGCCGCAGCACCTGCCGCAATTTCGATACCCAGCGCGCGCTGCCGCTGCCGTTGCTGGCCCAGGTGCTGCAGCGCACGCTGATGGCCCACGCGGTGCAGAAGGTCGAGCGCGATACCGAGTTCCTGAAGAAGAACGTGCCTTCCGGTGGCGGCCTGCATCCCACCGAAGGCTTCCTGCTGGTGCAGAACGTGGAAGGACTGGCACCGGGCCTGTACCACTACCACCCGGTGCAGCACGCCGTGCTGCCGCTGCCCTCGCCACCGCCGCAGGCACTGCCGGCGCTGGCGCGGCGGATGCTGTCCGGGCAGGCGTGGTTCGCCGATGCGCCGGCGCTGCTGGTGCTGGCGCCGCGCTATGACCGCTGCTTCTGGAAGTACCGCAACCACGCCAAGGCGCATCGTGCGGTGACGCTGGATGTCGGTCACATCTCGCAGCTGCTGTACCTGTGTGCGACCGAGCGCGGGCTGGCGGCGTTCGTGACGGCGGCCATCAACGATGCCGATGTTGATCGTGCCTTCGGTTTCGACGGCATCGGGCAGAGCGCGATGGCCATCTGCGGCCTGGGCTGGCGCAGTGCCACGCTGGACACGGCCGAATTCGATCCTGCTGGCCGGGTGGTGGTGGGCGACGACCGCTGAGCGGTCGCCGCCGCGGCGTTCACGCCGCCTCGAAGTCCACCAGTACTGCACCGTCACCCACCTGGTCGCCGGCCTTGGCGCGGTAACCCTTCACCGTGCCGTCCGCCGGTGCCTGCAGCGTGTGCTCCATCTTCATCGCTTCCAGCACCACCAGCGGCGTACCGCGCTTGACCTCGGTACCGGCGGCGACCAGCGTCGCAACGATCTTGCCCGGCATCGGCGCCAGCAGGCTGCCGGCGTCGGCCACGGCGTGGTCCGATTCACCCACCGGATCGTGCAGGGTGAAACGGTGCTGGCCGTCGGCGCCGAACAGGTACAGCTGGTCACCGTCGCGCAGCAGCTGCAACGACCAGCGGCGCTCGCCCAGGTGCACCGTCAGGCCCTGCATATTGGCCGTGCCGATCACCTGCACCGGCGCCGCATCGTCGCACTGCACGCGCCAGCCATCGGCCTGCGCCCACACCTTCAGCGTGTGCCGGCGCTCTCCCTGCTGCAGCGGCAATACGCGCGGCGCGGACGCGCCAAGGCGCCAGCCGTCCTGCGCCTGCCACGGCGAATGCGGGTCGCGCGCATCGCTGCCGGCACCGGCAGTGCTTGCAACAGCGGCCACGGCGGCCAGCTGCCACAGGGCATCATCCGTATCGCCCGCTGCACTCAATGCCGCCTGTTCGCGTTCGATCAGCGCGGTATCCAGCTTGGCGTGCGCGAACGAATCGGTGTTCACCAGGCGGCGCAGGAAACCGGCATTGGTGGTCACGCCCACCACCTGACAGTCGGCCAGTGCCTGGCTCATGCGGCGCAGTGCAGCGTCGCGGTCCACGTCCCAGACGATCAGCTTGGCGATCATCGGATCGTAGTACGGGGTGATGCTGTCGCCTTCCTCGACGCCGGTATCCACGCGCACATGGGCCGACGGCGCCGGCAGGCGCAGGCGGCGCAGGGTGCCGGTGGACGGCAGGAAGCCTCGATCGGCATCCTCGGCATACAGCCGCGCTTCGATCGCGTGGCCGTGGATGGCCAGCTGCTCCTGGCGCAGCGGCAGCGGCAAGCCCGAGGCCACGCGCAGCTGCCATTCCACCAGGTCGGTGCCGGTGATGTATTCGGTCACCGGGTGCTCGACCTGAAGGCGGGTGTTCATTTCCATGAAGTAGAAATCGCCGTCCGGGCCGGCGATGAACTCCACCGTGCCGGCACCGACGTAGCCCACCGCGCGCGCGGCATCGACCGCCGCCTGGCCCATCGCGGTGCGGCGCTCGGCGCTCATGCCCGGGGCCGGCGCTTCTTCCAGCACCTTCTGGTGGCGGCGCTGCACCGAGCAGTCGCGTTCGAACAGGTAGACCGCATCACCGTGGCTGTCGCCGAACACCTGGATCTCGATATGGCGCGGGCGCTCGACATACTTCTCGACCAGCACGTGGTCATTGCCGAACGCCGAGGCCGCCTCGCGCTGGCAGCTGGCCAGCGCATCGACGAAGTCCTCGCTGCGCTCGACCTTGCGCATGCCCTTGCCACCGCCACCGGCGCTGGCCTTGATCAGCACCGGGTAACCGATGGCGTCGGCCTGTTCGCGCAGGAAGGACGGTTCCTGCTGGTCGCCGTGGTAGCCCGGAGTCAGCGGCACGCCGGCTTTCGCCATCAATGCCTTGGCCGCGCTCTTGTCGCCCATCGCGCGGATGGCGCTGGCCGGCGGCCCGATGAAGGTGATGCCGGCGGCGGCGCAGGCATCGGCGAAGTCGGCATTCTCTGACAGGAAGCCGTAACCGGGGTGGATCGCCTGCGCGCCGGTCAGGCGTGCGGCGTCGAGCAGGGCATCGCCGCGCAGGTAACTTTCACGTGCAGCGGCCGGACCGATGTGGATGGCTTCGTCGGCCAGGCGCACGTGGCGCGCGTTGCGGTCGGCATCGGAATATACCGCCACGGTGGCGATGCCGAGGCGGCGGCAGGTGGCGATGACGCGGCAGGCGATTTCGCCGCGATTGGCGATCAGGACTTTGGTGAACATGGCAACGGGCTTCATGGGAGCGTGCTCGGTCATGGCACGGGTTACATGCGGAACACGCCGAAGCGCGTCTGCTGCGGGGCGGCGTTGAGGCTGGCCGACAGCGCCAGGGCCAGTACCCGGCGGGTGTCGGCCGGATCGATCACGCCGTCGTCCCACAGGCGCGCGCTGGCGTAGTACGGGTGGCCCTGCTGCTCGAACTGCTCGCGGATCGGTGCCTTGAACGCGTCTTCCTCCGCCGCCGGCCACTGGCCGCCCTTGGCCTCGATGCCATCGCGCTTGACCGTGGCCAGCACGCTGGCGGCCTGCTCGCCGCCCATCACGCCGATGCGCGCGTTCGGCCACATCCACAGGAAGTTGGGCGAGTACGCACGGCCGCACATGCCGTAGTTGCCGGCACCGAACGAGCCGCCGATGACCACGGTGAACTTGGGAACCTTGGCGCAGGCCACCGCCAATACCAGCTTGGCGCCGTCCTTGGCGATGCCGCCCTGTTCGTACTTGCGGCCGACCATGAAGCCAGTGATGTTCTGCAGGAACACCAGCGGGATGTTGCGCTGGGTGCACAGCTCGATGAAGTGCGCGCCCTTCAGTGCCGACTCGGAGAACAGGATGCCGTTGTTGGCGATGATGCCGATCGGGTAGCCGTTCAGATGCGCGAAGCCGGTAACCAGTGTTGCGCCATAGCGCGGCTTGAACTCGTCAAAGCGCGAGCCATCGACCAGGCGTGCGATCACTTCGCGCACGTCGTAGGGCTTGCGCGTATCGGCGGGAATCACCCCATACAGTTCATGCGCCGGCAGCAGTGGTTCCTCGGAAGGCTGTACCGCCATCGCCGGTTCCGGCTTGCGCCAGTTCAGCTGGGCGATGATTGCGCGCACCCGTGCCAGCGCCTGCAGATCGTTGTCGGCCATGTGGTCGGCCACGCCGGAGATGCGCGTGTGCACGTCGGCACCGCCCAGTTCCTCGGCCGTCACCACTTCACCGGTGGCCGCCTTCACCAGCGGCGGGCCGCCGAGGAAGATCGTGCCCTGCTCGCGCACGATCACCGTCTCGTCGCTCATCGCCGGCACATACGCACCACCGGCGGTGCAGCTGCCCATCACGCAGGCGATCTGCGGAATGCCCTGCGCCGACAGGTTGGCCTGGTTGTAGAAGATCCGGCCGAAATGATCGCGGTCGGGGAAGACTTCGTCCTGCAGTGGCAGGAACGCGCCACCGGAATCGACCAGGTAGATGCACGGCAGGTGGTTCTGTTCGGCGATCTCCTGCGCGCGCAGGTGCTTCTTCACCGTCATCGGGTAGTAGGTGCCGCCCTTGACCGTGGCATCGTTGGCCACGATCACGCATTCCACGCCGCTCACGCGGCCGATGCCGGCCACTACGCCAGCGGCCGGCACGGCGTCTTCGTACATGCCGTGAGCGGCCAGCGGCGCGATTTCCAGGAAGGCGCTGCCGGGGTCGAGCAGGGCGTCGATGCGGTCACGCACCAGCAGCTTGCCGCGCGCGGTGTGCTTGGCGCGTGCGGCTTCGCTGCCACCCAGCGCGGTGCGCGCGAGGGTGGCATGCAGGTCGTCGACCACGGCCTGCATCGCCGCGCGGTTGCTTTCAAACGTTTCGCTGCCCGGTTGCAGCTGGCTGTTCAGGACGGTCATCGCGTTGGCCTTACAGGGTGCGCTGGAACAGTTCGCGGCCGATCAGCATGCGGCGGATCTCCGAAGTGCCGGCGCCGATTTCATACAGCTTGGCGTCGCGCCACAAGCGGCCGGTCGGGTATTCGTTGATGTAGCCGTTGCCGCCGAGGATCTGGATCGCCTGGCCGGTCAGCCAGGTGGCCTTCTCGGCGGCGTACAGGATGGCACCGGCGGCGTCCTGGCGGGTGGTGCGGCCCTGGTCGCAGGCGCGCGCCACGGCATAGACATACGCACGGCAGGCACCCAGGCCCACGTACATGTCGGCGATCTTGGCCTGGATCAGCTGGAAGCTGCCGATCGGCTCGCCGAACTGGTGGCGCTCGTGCACGTACGGCATCACCACGTCCATGGCCGCGGCCATCAGGCCCAGCGGGCCACCGGACAGCACCACGCGTTCGTAGTCCAGGCCGGACATCAGCACGCGCACGCCACCGCCAACCTGGCCCAGCACGTTCTCTTCGGGAATCTCGCAGTCCTGGAACACCAGCTCGCAGGTGGGCGAAGAACGCATGCCCAGCTTGTCCAGCTTCTGCGCGGTGGAAAAGCCCTTCATGCCCTTCTCGACCAGGAACGCGGTGATGCCCTTGGCGCCGGCCTCCATGTCGGTCTTGGCATAGACCACCAGCACGTCAGCATCCGGGCCGTTGGTGATCCACATCTTGTTGCCGTTGAGCACGTAGCGGTCGCCGCGCTTGTCGGCGCGCAGCTTCATCGACACCACGTCCGAACCGGCCCCCGGCTCGCTCATCGCCAGCGCACCGACCAGGCTGCCATTGCAGAGGCCGGGCAGGAAGCGCTGCTTCTGTTCTTCGTTGCCGTTCTTGCGCAGCTGGTTCACGCACAGGTTGGAGTGCGCGCCATAGGACAGGCCGATGCCACCGGAAGCGCGCGAGATTTCTTCCATCGCCACCACGTGGGCCAGGTAGCCCATGCCGGTACCACCGTATGCTTCTTCCACGGTGAGGCCGAGCAGGCCCTGTTCGCCCAGCTTCGGCCACAGAGCCAGCGGGAACTGGTTGCTGGCATCGGCCTCGGCGGCCAGCGGCGCGACCTCGGCGGCGGCAAAATGGGCCACGCTCTGGCGCAGCAGGTCGATGTCTTCGCCAAGGTCGAAGTTCAGGGATGGCACGTGCATTGTGGTGGCTCCACGACGGGATGGCAGGAAATGGACGCACCCGGCGGGGGAGCGGGCGGCGGTCTGCAGGACCGCTGCCCGCACGGGCGATTGGACCCCAGCGTAGCGGGGTTCGGATAAGAAGTGAATACAAATTCAAAAATTGAAACCAGAATCAAAACATGGCCTACAAACGCTCTGCACTGATGGAAGAACGCCTGGCCGGGGCCCGTGAACGGATCCTGCTGGCCACCCGTGAACTGGTCGCCACTGGCGGCTGGCGCAATGCCCCGGTGACCGCCGTGGCGACCCTGGCGGGGGTGTCCACCGGCCTGATCTACCGGCACTTCCCGTCCAAGGCCGAGTTGTTCGTGGAGGTGCTCAACGCCGCGGTGGCCCACGAGGTGGCGATCATGGAGCGCATCGCCAGTGGCCCGGAGGCGGCCAGCGAGCGCCTGCGGCTGGCGATCACCGCCTTCGTACGCCGTGCCCTGGCTGGGCCGGGGCTGGCGCACGCCTTCATCGTCGAACCGGTCGACCCGGACGTGGAAGCCGAGCGCATGCGCGGTCGTCGCGCCTTCGGCGACGTGTTCCTGCGGCTGGTGGAGGAGGGCGTGGCGGCCGGTGAGCTGCCTGCGCAGGACGCGCATGTGGCCGCTGCGTGCCTGGTCGGCGCCTTCACCGAGGCGATGGTCGGCCCGACCGCGCCAAGCCGCGAAGCACACCGCGACGAAGATGCACTGGTGAACGCAATCTGCAGCTTCTGCCTGCGCGCGATCGGTGCCCCGGCAATTCGGTAGCGCCGGGCCATGCCCGGCGGCTGTTGCCATCCTCGACCGTTGTTGCCGCGCTTCGCGCTCGCCGGGCACGGCCCGGCGCTACCCGCATGCGGCCACGGCCGCATGCTGCGCCGCACCAGCATGACGCCTGTTGTCGCACGCATAGCGCGTTCTATACTCGGCCCATCACGCAGTCGCTCAGCCGTGGTCCAACGACTATCAGCCAGGGGTAACGAAGAGTGCGGAATTACGATCTGGAGTTCCTGAAACGCTTCTCCATGGTGATCGCGCTGCTGGCGACCATCACCCTCGGCCTCATCCTCCTTGCCGCCTACATCCACACCCGGATTCCACCCGAAGTATCGCCGACCGCGGCCAAGCGCACCGAACAGCGCATTTCGCCCACCGGCGCGGTCTATGCCGGCAGCACCGGCGCCGCCGCGCAGGCTGCGGCCAAGGCCGCCGCGCTGGCCAAGGCTGCTTCGCAGGTGGCTTACGGCGGCACCAAGGATGGCAAGGTGATCTTCGACAACCTGTGCACCGCCTGCCATACCACCGGCGTGGGCATGGCACCGACGCTGGACCACTCGCATTGGGACAAGCGCATCGCGCAGGGCAAGGACACCCTCTACAAGCACGCCATCGAGGGCTATACCGGCCCGGATGGCGGCATCATGCCGCCCAAGGGTGGCAACCCGGCCCTGACCGAAGAACAGATCCACGCCACCGTGGACTGGATGCTGGGCAACCTGAAATAGCCGCCGCAACGCGCCGCTTCCTGTAGAGCCGAGCCCACGCTCGGCTGCTCTGCGCACGGTGTGGCCAGGCGCAGCCGAGCGTGGGCTCGGCTCTACCACCTACTAAGCTTTGCCCACCGAGGCCTGATTGCCCCTGTGCCCCCGCCGCGCAGGCGGATCTCCGCATTTCAGGGTTAGTCTGTGCGCCCTCTTCACTGGAATCGCCCGTCGATGCGCCGCCGTTCCCTTGCTCTTGCCCTGTCCCTGCTGCTGCCGGCCAGCGCCTTTGCCCAGGCCCAGCCGCAGGCCGCATCAGCTACGACGCCCGCTGTCGCGCGCAGCAGCGCCACCGTGGTGCTGACCGCCGCACCGGCCGACTGGCGCGCGCTGGATGGCCAGCGCGTGCGCATCGCCGCACCGCTGACCCTGGCCGGTACCGATGGCCTGGAGCGCTTCGGCCAGCTCACCGTGGCCTTCGACGGCCGCCTCTGGCAGCCGACCGAAGTGGCTGCGCCGGGCACCGCCGGCTACGAGCAGGTGATGGCCGACAACCAGCGTCGCCGGCTGGTACTGGAAAATGGCAGTGACGCCCGCGACCCCGCAAGCGTGCCCTACCTGCCGGGCAACCCGGTGCTGCGCACCGGCATGCAGCTGCGCAACGTGGAGGGCATCGTGCGCGTGGATGCGCAGGGCCATCCGCGCCTGCAGGTCGAGGGAGCGCTGAAGCTGCCGGAGCTGAAGCGCCCGGCGGTGCCGACCGTGCCGGGCAGCCTGCATGTGGCGGCCTTCAACCTGGAGAACTTCTTCAATGGTGACGGCCAGGGCGGTGGCTTCCCGACCCTGCGCGGCGCGCGCACCCTGGACGAGCACAAGTCGCAGGTGGCCAAGCTGGTCACCACGGTCAACGCCTTGGGCGCCGATGTCGCCGCGCTGATGGAACTGGAGAACGATGGCTATGGTCCGCAGTCGGCCATCGCCGAACTGGTCGATGCGCTCAACCGCGACCGTGGCGCGCAGGGCGACTGGCGCTTCGTCGATGCCGGCAACGGCCCCGGCGACAATCCGATCCGGGTTGGCATCATCTACCGCAGCAGCCGCCTGCAGCCGCTGGGCAAGCCGGCCACGCTGACCGGTGGTCCGTTCGTCGAACACAGCCGCGTGCCGCTGGCGCAGGCCTTCCAGGGCAAGCAGGGCGCGCCGTTCGTGGTGGTTGCCAACCACTTCAAGTCGAAGGGCTGCCGCGACGCCGCCGGTGCCGACGCCGACCGCAACGACAACCAGGGCTGCTGGAACGCGACCCGCGTGACCTCGGCGCAGCAGCTGCATGCCTGGCTGCAGACCGACCCGACCGGTACCGGTGCCAGGGACGCGGTGCTGCTGGGCGATTTCAATGCCTACGCGATGGAAGACCCGATCCGCACCCTGCGTGACCTGGGCTGGCAGGACGCATTCAAGGTCGCCAAGGTCGAGCATCCCTACAGCTACGTCTACAACGGCTATACCGGCCGCCTCGACCATGCACTGCTGAGCCCGGGCATGGCCAAGCGCCTGCGCGGTGCCGCCGAATGGCACAGCAATGCCGACGAGCAGGACGCCAGCGGCTACCAGGGCCGCAACGTGCAGGGCCCGTGGCGCAGCTCCGACCACGACCCGCTGCTGCTGGGTTTCGACAGATAGGGTTCGCCGGGGATCTGCTCTGGTAGGGACCTTGATCGGCACGGATGCCGCCTTTGCTTTTGATCTACCAGTCCGCCTTCCAGCGAGCCGAGCATCGCAAGTGGATCAGGGGCGAAGAGGCGCCGATGTCTGAGCGCAGCGAGTTCGGCGCCGTCCCCTGGTTCACCGAGAAGCGCAGGGTACCGGTGCACAGCACCGGCTCGCGGCTGGCGGCGCGTTTCTTTTGGTTACTTTTCTTTTCGCGCGAAAAGAAAAGCGACATCCCACCGCGGGCGCGGAAATGGCCCGCCGCAACCAACGCTCACCCCCAGGCGATCAGTCCGATCGCCAGCACCGCCAGTGCCAGGCCGGCGCGGTTCCACTTCGTGGTGGCCTCGCCGAAGACGAACATGCCTACCAGCGCGCCCAGCACCACCACGCCGATGTTCATGCCGGCGAACACGGTAGCCGGGCTGTCCGGCATCGCCTGGTGCGCCTGCACATAGAAAAGGATGTTGCCGCCATTGAGCAGGCCCAGCAGTGCACCCGCGCCGAGGTTGCGCCAGGCCAGCCGGCTGCAGCCACTGAAATGCCGCCACAGCTGCAACGCAAGCATCAGCACGAAGGCCACGCTGAAGCTGGCCAGCACCGCCGCCATCGACGGTGTGCCCGACAGCGCCACCTGCTTGAGCAGCACGTCCACCACCGCGAACCCGGCCCAGACGCCCAGCAGCCAGCCCCAGGCACCGGGCGAGGACGCTACGGTCGGGCCGCGCGGACGCAGGCTGATGGCCACCATCGCCAGCAGGCCCAGGGCGAGCCCAGCCAGCTTCCACGGCGTGGCGGTCTGGCCGAAGAACAGGAAGGCCGCCGCCAATGACAGCAGCAGTGACAGCCGCTGCGCGACATCGCTGCGGACGATGCCGGCCACCGCCACCGCGCGGCCCAGCACCAGGAAGATCGACGGCAGCACCACCGCCAGCGCCAGCAATGACAGCCACGGCGCATGCGGCGCGCGCAGCGCATCCAGCGGCGGCTGCAGCACCACGGCCGTCAGGGTCGCAGCCACCAGATAGTTCCAGGTGACCATCTGCGCAACATCCAGTTGGCGGCGTCCGGCCACCTTCAACAGCACCGAAACCAGCACGCTGCAGATCACGGCCAAAGACAGGTAGAGCATGGGGCGGGCACAGGGCAGGGGCGGGGGACGGTATCATGGTGCCATGCACAAGCCTTCGTTCCCCGTCGCCCCCGGCGAAACCGCCTGCCTCGAACTGGACGGCCCGGCCGGCCCGCTGGAAGTGGTCGTCGACCTGCCCAAGGCCGATGTACCGGTGCAGCCGATCGTGGCCATCGTCTGCCATCCGCTGTCCACCGAGGGTGGCACCCTGCACAACAAGGTGGTCACCATGACCGCCACCACCCTGCGCGAGCTGGGCATCGCCACGGTGCGCTTCAATTTCCGCAGCGTCGGCGCTTCGGCTGGTACCTTCGACGGCGGCGTGGGCGAGCAGGATGACCTGAAGGCGGTCGCCGCCTGGGTGCGCAGCCAGCGCCCGCACGACCGGCTGTGGCTGGCCGGTTTCAGCTTCGGTTCGTTCGTGTCGCTGAAGGCGGCTGCCGCGCTGCAGCCGGAGGCGCTGATCTCGATCGCGCCACCGGCCGGTCGCTGGGATTTCGACGGTATCGCACCGCCGGCCCGCTGGCTGGTGATCCAGGGCGAGCAGGACGAGATCGTCGACCCGCAGGCCGTCTACCAGTGGCTGGACACGCTGGACTTCCCGCATGAGCTGGTGCGCATGCCCGAGACCAGCCACTTCTTCCACCGCAAGCTGATCGACCTGCGTGGCGCGCTGACCCACGGCGTGAAGCATTGGTTGGGCGCGGCGGCATGAGTGCAACCGAGCTGACCCCGTCGCAGCGGTATGCGGAAGGGGTTGCCCGTGGCGACTGGCAGAACGACCCGGCCCAGCATGCGGCGCTGGCCGAGCTGGACCGCATCCACCTGGGCCTGCTGGACAGTGCCGAGGATGGCTGGCTGGACCGCCTGTCCTCGTTCTGGAAGAAGCCCGAGCCGGTCAAGGGCCTGTACTTCTGGGGCGGTGTCGGCCGCGGCAAGACCTTCCTGGTCGACCTGTTCTACGACGGGCTGCCGATCAAGCAGAAGTACCGCACCCACTTCCACCGCTTCATGCGCAGCGTCCACGAGCGCCTGCGCGAGCACCAGGGCCAGAGCGACCCGCTGGCGAAGATCGCCCAGGAATGGCGCAGCAACCTGCGCGTGCTGGTGCTGGACGAGTTCTTTGTCACCGACATCGGCGATGCGATGCTGCTGGCGCGGCTGCTGGAGCGCCTGTTCGCCGAGGGCGTGACCCTGGTCACCACCTCCAACACCGCAGTGGAGAACCTGTACCTCAACGGCCTGCAGCGCGAGAGCTTCCTGCCGGCCATTGCCCTGCTGCAGCGCTTCTGCGTCGAGCTGTACGCCGAAGGTACCGAGGATTACCGGATGCGCGCGCTGACCCGCTCGCCGGTATACCGCGCACCGCTGGCGGCCGACAGCGATGAGTGGCTGGCCACGCGCTGGAGCGAGCTGAGCGGCGGCCAGCCGGCCAAGCCCGGCAACATCGAGATCGAGGGCCGCAAGATTCCGGTGCGCGGCCGTGGCAAGAGCATCGCCTGGTTCGATTTCGCCGCGCTGTGCGAAGGCCCGCGCGGGCCCTCGGACTACATCGAGATCGCGCACGAGTTCAACACGGTGCTGCTGGGCGGCATTCCCGCCTTCGACCGCCTGAATGAGGATGCCGCGCGCCGCTTCGTCAACCTGATCGACGAGCTGTACGACCGCCACGTCAACCTGGTCTGCACCGCCAGCACCTCGCCGATCGAGCTGTACACCGGCCAGCGCCTGCAGGGCGCCTTCGAGCGTACCGCCTCGCGCCTGATCGAAATGCAGAGCGCCGAGTACCTGGGTACCCCGCACCGGGCGTGAGCGACGCTGCGGGCGTGCATTGCCGGCCGGCGGCCGGCACGACCACCCCGGAATTCCGGTAGTGCCGGCCGCTGGCCGGCAATGATTCGGGGGGGGGGAGGGCGAAACGGCGTTACCTGCGGCCGCTCCTCCGGCCCGGCCGACACATGCGGCCTCGAGTCGCTGCCCGGCGGGTGATCCCCGACGTCCACCGCATTCCCACCGGCTGCCCACCACCTATCCACAGGGTTGTCCCTAGCCAGCTTCATCACTGTCATGTGAAGCTGTCATTGTTCCGTTTCTGCGGTGCGTTGTGCCACCGCAGTGACGCCTTTCGGGCTTGACTGCGCAGCCCGTTCCGGCGGGTCTGAAGCGTCTGATCAGGGCGCCGATGGCACGATCCTTGCGGCGCAAGGGATTGCCGAATTTCACTACATTTGGCGTTGACGGACCCCATTACCCCCACTATCTTGTGGCCGTCGGTCGCAGCAACCCCAGGTCTGGGGGTGGCAGCAGCACCCATCCGCGATCGTCAACGGCAGTGGCAGGCGCAGGGTCTCATCCTCTGCGACGCCGCCCTGCCATCCTGGGCCGTCATGTCCCGGGCTGCGTCACCCCGATGCATCGAGCACCCCCAAATCACGCCAAGAGGACATACGCCGTGAGCACCGAATCCAGCGCCACCATCGAGAAGGAAAGCGAATTCCTGTTGACGTCGCCGCCGACGGCCAACGCGATGAGTGTGACCAAGCGCAACGGGACCACCGAGCTGGTGGACCTGAACAAGATCGTGCGCGCGGTGCAGCGTTCCTCCGAAGGCCTGCACGCCGTCGATCCGATGCGCGTGGCCACCCGCACCATTTCCGGCCTGTACAACGGCGCCACCACCCGCGAGCTGGACGAGCTGTCCATCCGCACCGCCGCCCTGCTGATCGGTGAAGAGCCCGAGTACGGCCGCCTCGCTGCGCGCCTGCTGGCCAACTACATTGCCAAGGAAGTCTCGGGCCAGGAAATCTACGCCTTCTCGCAGTCGGTCAGCCGTGGCCATGAAGTCGGCCTGATCAACGACCGCCTGCTGAACTTCGTGCAGACCAATGCACGCAAGCTCAACGACGCCATCGACATCTCGCTGGACCTGAACTTCGATTACTTCGGCCTGCGTACCCTGTATGACCGTTACCTGCTGCGCCACCCGCACACCCGCAAGGTGATCGAGACCCCGCAGCAGTTCTTCCTGCGCATCGCCAGTGCGCTCAGCGAGGACGTGTCCGAGACCCTGGCGCTGTACAAGCGCATGGGCAACCTGGACTACCTGCCGTCCAGCCCGACCCTGTTCAATTCCGGCACCACCCACGAACAGCTGTCCTCGTGCTTCCTGCTGGATTCGCCGCAGGACTCGCTGGAGTCGATCTACGCCAAGTACGGCGACATCGCCCAGCTGTCGAAGTTCTCCGGCGGCATCGGCGTCAGCTACACCCGCGTGCGTTCGCGTGGTTCGCTCATCAAGTCGACCAACGGCCACTCCAACGGCATCGTGCCGTGGCTGAAGACCATGGATTCGTCCGTGGCCGCGGTGAACCAGGGCGGCAAGCGCAAGGGCGCAGCCTGCGTGTACCTGGAAACCTGGCACGCCGATATCGAGGACTTCCTCGAACTGCGTGACAACACCGGTGACGAAGCCCGCCGTGCGCACAACCTGAACCTGGCCAACTGGGTACCGGACCTGTTCATGAAGCGCGTCGAGGCCGACCAGGAATGGTCGCTGTTCGATCCGCGCGTGGTGCCGGAGTTCACCGACCTGTTCGGCGAAGCCTTCGAGGCCGCCTACCTGCAGGCCGAAGCCCAGGGCAAGGCCAACCGCACCATCCCCGCGCGCAAGCTGTACGCCCGCATGATGCGTACGCTGGCCGAGACCGGCAACGGCTGGATGACCTTCAAGGACAAGTGCAACCGCGCAAGCAACCAGACCCTGCGTCCGGGCAACGTGATCCACCTGTCCAACCTGTGCACGGAAATCCTGGAAGTCACCTCCAACGATGAAACCGCAGTGTGCAACCTGGGTTCGATCAACCTGGGCAACCACTTCGACGAGCACAACGAGTTCGACTTCGAGAAGCTGGCCGAGACCGTGCGCCTGGCCGTGCGCCAGCTCGACCGCGTCATTGACCTGAACTTCTACCCGATCGAAACCGCCCGCCGCGCCAACCTGCGCTGGCGTCCGGTCGGCCTGGGCTGCATGGGCCTGCAGGATGTGTTCTTCCGCAAGCGCCTGCCGTTCGACAGCGCCGAGGCCCGCGCCCTGTCGAAGAAGATTGCCGAAGCGATCTACTTCCACGCGCTGGAAACCTCCTGCGAGCTGGCCCAGGAACGCGGCAAGCACCCGTCGTTCAACGACACCCGTGCCGCCAGTGGCGAACTGCAGTTCGATGCCTGGAACGTGGTGCCGGAAGACACTGCGCGCTGGGATGCCCTGCGTGAGCGCATCAAGGAACACGGCCTGCGCAATTCGCTGATGATCGCGATCGCGCCGACCGCGACCATCGCCTCGATCGCCGGCTGCTACGAGTGCGTCGAGCCGCAGGTGTCCAACCTGTTCAAGCGCGAGACCCTGTCCGGTGACTTCCTGCAGGTCAACCGCTACCTGGTCAACGAGCTGAAGAAGCTGGGCCTGTGGACGCCGGAAATGCGCGATGCCATCAAGCTGGCCGAAGGCTCCATCGCGGGTCTGCCACAGATCCCGGAAACGCTGCGCGAGGTCTATCGCACCGCGTGGGAACTGCCGATGCGTTCGCTGATCGACATGGCCGCCGAACGTGGCGCCTTCATCGACCAGTCGGCCTCGCTCAACCTGTTCATGGAAAGCCCGAACATCGGCGCGATGTCCTCCATGTACATGTACGCCTGGAAGCAGGGCATCAAGACCACCTACTACCTGCGTTCGCGCCCGGCCACCAAGATCGCCAAGACCACGGTGAGCAGCGCGGCCCCGGCCAAGGTGTTCAGCCCGGACGAAGCCATCGCCTGCTCGCTGGAAAACCCGGAAGCCTGCGAGGCCTGCCAATAACACGCCGCGCGGTGGGTGCCGACCGTTGGTCGGCACTCGAGCACCTCGCACCTGTGGAGCCGAGCCACGCTCGGCCACAGCACGGAAACACCCAGGTAGCGCCGGGCCACGCCCGGCGTTTTGACCCGAGAAGACAAGGAAACACCCATGGCCGACAAGCCCAAGCAGATGCTGCTCGATCCCGGTTTTGAACTGACCCTGCGCCCGATGCGCTACCCGCAGTTCTATGACATGTACCGGAACGCGATCAAGAACACCTGGACGGTGGAAGAGATCAACTTCCAGATCGACATCACCGACCTGCACAGCAAGATGTCGCCGGGTGAGCGCCACCTGATCCACCGCCTGGTCGCGTTCTTCGCCACCGGCGACTCGATCGTGTCCAACAACCTGGTGCTGAACCTGTACCAGCACCTCAATGCGCCGGAAGCGCGCATGTACCTGTCGCGCCAGTTGTATGAAGAAGCACTGCACGTGCAGTTCTACCTGACCCTGCTGGACAACTACCTGCCGGACCCGGAAGAGCGCGCCAAGGCGTTCTCGGCGGTGGAGAACATCGACTCGATCAAGAAGAAAGCCGATTTCTGCTTCAAGTGGATCGACTCGATCCAGGACCTGACCCGCATCGAGACCCGCGAGCAGCGCCGCCAGTTCCTGCTCAACCAGATCTGCTTTGCCGCCTGCATCGAAGGCCTGTTCTTCTTCGCTGCGTTCGCCTACGTGTACTACTTCCGTTCGCGCGGCCTGCTGCCAGGCCTGGCCTCGGGCACCAACTGGGTGTTCCGCGACGAAAGCGCGCACATGGAGTTCGCCTTCGAGTCGGTGCGCGTGGTGCGTGAGGAAGAGCCGGACCTGTTCGACGATGAAATGAAGCAGCAGGTCTACGACATGCTGGCCGAAGCCATCGAATGCGAAGTGCAGTTCGCCGAGGACGTGCTGTCCGGTGGCGTGGCTGGCATTTCCACCCGCGACATGCGCCAGTACCTGCAGCACTGCGCCGACCAGCACTTTGCCAAGCTGGGCATGGAAAAGAAGTACAACGTGCGCAACCCGCTGCCGTTCATGGAACTGCAGGACGTGCAGGAACTGACCAACTTCTTCGAACGCCGCGTCTCGGCCTACCAGGTCGGCGTGCAGGGCGAAGTCGCCTTCGACATGAACTTCTGATCGAACCGGTCAGGCCTGTCGCAACGAAAGACCCCGGCCAATGCCGGGGTTTTTTGTTGCGCGCCCGCTTTTGTAGAGTCGAACCATGCTCGACTGCTGTTCGCAAGAAAGTCGAGCATGGCTCGACTCTACAATCAGCGCCGCCCTTCCATCGCCATGCGCACCGCCAACCCGGCCAGCACCGTGCCCATCAGCCAGCGCTGCACCCTCTGCCAGGTGGGGCGCGCGGCCAGAAAGCCGGCGATGCTGCCGGCGGTCAGCGCGATCAGGCCGTTCACGCTGACGCTGACCAGGATCTGGGTGGAGCCCAGCACGATCGACTGCATCAGCACGCTGCCTTCGCTGTCCGGATGCAGGAACTGCGGCAGCAGCGACAGGTACATCACCGCGATTTTCGGGTTCAGCAGGTTGGTCAGGAAGCCCATCGTGAACAGCTTGCGCGGGCTGTCCTGCGGCAAGTCGCGCACCGCGAACGGCGAACGGCCGCCGGGCCTCAGCGCCTGCCACGCCAGGTACAGCAGGTACAGCGCGCCGCCGATGCGCAGCGCCTCATAGGCGAACGGCACGGCCATCAGCAGGGCGGTGATGCCCAGCGCCGCGCACAGCATGTAGAACACGAAGCCCAGCGCCACCCCGGCCAGCGAGATCAGCCCGGCGAGCGGCCCTTGGCAGATCGAGCGCGAGATGACGTAGATCATGTTCGGCCCGGGCGTGAGCACCATGGCCAGGGAAACCAGCGCGAAGGCCAGCAGGTCGGAAGTGGCGGGCATGGGCGGTCCTGGCAGTGGGCGTGGCGCAGTGTAGCGCCGCCTGCACGGGGCCTGGCTTAAAATTGACGGACCCCACACCGAAGCACCCCCATGACCCCGATCCCCGAGACCGTGCCGCCCACTGAAGTGCGCATGGCCGAAATCGTCTTCCCCAACCACACCAACCACCTGGGCACCCTGTTCGGTGGCCAGGCATTGGCGTGGATGGACAAGGCCGCCTTCCTGGCCGCCGCCCGCTATTCGCGCCGCACCGTGGTGACCGCGCGCAGCGACCAGGTCGACTTCAAGCTGCCGATCCGCATCGGCCAGATGGTGGAAACCATCGGCCGCATCGTCGAAGTCGGGCGCAGCTCGATGAAGGTCGAGGTCGAACTGGTCGCCGAGGACCTGCACAGCGGTGAGCGCAAGCTGTGTACCCGCGGCCACTTCGTGATGATCGCGCTGGACGAGGACGGCCACCCGATCGCGGTGCCGCCGCTGCCGGCCGCCTGAGCCGGCGCTTGCACGGGCGCTGCGGCGCCCCCATCTGGCAGCCATGACCTCGCCGCTGACCGACTTCATCGACCGCACCCAGCGCCTGTTCGTGCTGACCGGCGCCGGTTGCAGCACCGCCTCGGGCATTCCCGACTATCGCGATACCGACGGCCAGTGGAAACGCACGCCGCCGGTGACCTACCAGGCGTTCATGGGCGAAGCGGGTACCCGCCAGCGTTACTGGGCGCGCAGCCTGCTGGGCTGGCCGCGCTTCGGCCTGGCCCGGCCCAACGGCACCCACCAGGCCCTGGCCGCCCTGGAAAACAACGGCAAGCTGCAGCTGCTGCTGACCCAGAACGTGGACGGCCTGCACCAGCGCGCCGGCAGCCACAAGGTGATCGACCTGCATGGCCGCCTGGACCGGGTGCGCTGCATGGGCTGTGAGCGCCGCAGTGGCCGCGAGGATTTCCAGCAGCGGCTGCTGGACGCCAATCCGGGCTGGGATGCGCTGGAGGCCGGTATCGCGCCCGATGGCGATGCCGATCTGGAGACCGATTTCTCCACGTTCGTGGTGCCCGATTGCCCTTACTGCGGCGGCCTGCTGAAGCCGGACGTGGTGTTTTTCGGCGAGAACGTGCCGCGCGAGCGGGTGGAGGCGGTGCACGAGCACCTGCAGCAGGCCGACGCCGTGCTGGTGGTGGGCTCGTCGCTGATGGTCTATTCCGGCTTCCGCTTCGTGCAGGCGGCGGCGAAGGCAGGGTTGCCGGTGGTGGCGCTGAACCGAGGCCGCACCCGAGCCGACGACCTGCTGTTGTTCAAGGATGAGCGGGACTGCGCTGAAGCGCTGGCCACGTGGGCTGCGCGCTGAGCCGAGCACGGGCTCGGCTCTACAAGGGGCGAGGGCTTCTGTAGAGCCGGGCGCACGCTCGGCTGCTGCGGGTCACGCGAAACAGCGATCCATCCAGATGGTTGATCCGGGAGCCGCGCAGCGGTGCAAAATGCCCCCCTACGTCGTCCCATCACTGTCTTGAGCCAGCTGTTTTCGCCGATCTCGTTCGGCCCCCTGAACCTGTCCAACCGCATCGTCATCGCGCCGATGTGCCAGTACTCCGCCGAAGACGGTCGCGCCAGCGACTGGCACGCCATGCATCTGGGCAACCTGGCGCAATCCGGCGCCGGCCTGCTGATCCTGGAAGCCACCGCAGTCGAGCCGCGTGGCCGCATCAGCTGGGCCGACCTGGGCCTTTGGGATGACGGCACCGAGGCAGCGCTGGCGCAGGTGCTGGCCAGCGTCCGCCGCTGGTCGCCGATGCCGCTGGGCATCCAGCTCGGCCATGCCGGTCGCAAGGCCTCGGTGAAGCGCCCTTGGGACGGCGGTGGCCAGCTGCCGGCCGACGATGCGCGTGGCTGGGCCACCGTGGCGCCGTCGCCGCTGCCGTTCCATGCTGCCGATCCGGCGCCGCAGGAACTGGACGAGGCCGGCATCGCCGAGCTCGTTGCTGCCTTCGCCGCCAGTGCGGTGCGCGCCGAGCGCCTGGGCTTCGAGCTGATCGAGCTGCATGCCGCGCACGGCTACCTGCTGCACCAGTTCCTGTCGCCGCTGAGCAACCGCCGCACCGATGGCTACGGTGGCTCATTGCCGAACCGCCTGCGCCTGCTCGTGGAAGTATTCGACGCCGTGCGTGCGGCGGTATCGGACAAGGTCGCCGTGGGCGTGCGCATCTCCGCCAGCGACTGGGTCGATGGCGGCTGGGATCTGGTGCAGAGCGAAGCGCTGGCCCAGGTGCTGGACGCGCGCGGCTGCAACTTCCTGCACGTTTCCAGCGGTGGCCTGGACGAGCGCCAGAAGATCACCGTCGGCCCGGGCTACCAGGTGCCGTTCGCAGCAGCGATCAAGGCCAAGGTGCGCATGCCGGTGATCGCGGTGGGCATGATCACCGAACCGGAGCAGGCCGAATCGATCCTGCGCCATCGCCACGCCGATGCGGTAGCGCTGGCACGCGGCATCCTCTACGACCCGCGCTGGCCGTGGCACGCTGCTGCCGCATTGCGCGACAGCGTGGAGCCGGCGCCGCAGTACCTGCGCTGCGAACCGCGCGATGCGCGCGGCGTGTTCAAGGCGCGCTGAGGCTCACACCCGCCAAGCCGGCGCGATGCCGGCCTGAAGGTGATCGAACAGCGCGCGGATCTTGGCGGTGAAATCGCGGCGGTCGCTGACGCAGAAGTAGACCTCCATCGGTTCCGGGCGCCACGCGGTGTCGGCGCCGAACACCGCCTGCAGGCGGCCATCGCGCAGGTACGGCTCGGCCACGAAGGCGGCCAGCCGGGTGATGCCGGCACCGGCCGCCGCCAGCGTCGCCAGCGCATCGATGTCATCGCAGACCATGCTCGGTGGCAGCGCGGCGTCCACGCGCTGGCCATCCTTCAGCAGGCCCCAGCGCAATGGCCGGCCATCGGTGGGGAAGCGGTGCAGCAGCCCGCGATGACCGCCCAGCTCGGATGGCTGTTGCGGGGTGCCGCGTGCCTTCAGGTAGGCCGGCGAGGCGCAGAACACGAACGGAACACGCGCCAGCTGCCGCGCGACCACCCCGTCCTCCAGCTGGGCCCCGATGCGGATGCTGGCATCCACCGCTTCCGGGCCATGCTGCACGGCGCGGTCGGTCAGGCGCAGCTCCAGCTGCAGTTGCGGGTAGCGCTGCTGCAGCGAAGGCAGCAACGGCGCCAGCACATGGCGGCCGAACGCACTGCTGCTGGCGATGCGCAGCGGCCCGGCCGGTTCGATGTCACCGGCGGTGACCATCGCCTGCGCGCGCGCCAGGTCGGCTTCGATGTGGCGCACCTGCGCCAGGTACAGCGCGCCGGCCTCGCTGAGGGCCAGCTGCCGCGTGCTCCGGTTCAGCAACCGTACGCCCAGATGGGCCTCCAGCCGGTTGATGTTCTGGCCGACCGCGGTGGCGCTGATGCCAAGGATGCGGGCCGCGGCGGCAATGCTGCCGGTCTCTGCGGTGCGGGTGAAGCTGCGGATCAGTTGCAACAGGTTCATGACCGACCAGCTTGCCACGGGAAGATCCAAGTATCGCTTGGTACTGAACCAAGCAGGTCGGTTGCACCCGTGATCATCCGGCCGCTGGGCAGGGCGCTGCCCTACACTGTGGCGATGCGCCCCGATTCCATTCTTACCCTGTCCTGCCCCGACCGTACCGGCATCGTCTATCGCGTGTCCGGCCTGCTGTTCGACCACGGCTGCAACATCCTCGACGCCCAGCAGTTCGGCGACGAGGAAAGCGGCCGCTTCTTCCTGCGCGTGCATTTCGATCGCGATGCCGGCTTGCCGCTGGAGACCGTGCATGCCGCGATGGCCACGCTCGCCCAGGACTTCGGCATGGACTGGCAGCTGCACGATGGCCGCCGCCGCGCACGCCTGCTGGTGCTGGTCAGCAAACAGGGGCATTGCCTCAACGACCTGCTGTTCCGCGCCCACAGCGGCCAGCTGAAGGTCGACATTGCGGCGGTGGCGTCCAACCACGCCGACTTCGCGCCATTGGCCGCCTCCTACCAGGTGCCGTTCCACCACCTGCCGGTGACCGCCGATACGCGCGCGGTGCAGGAGCAGCAGATCATCGACCTGGTCGAGCGTGAGCGCATCGACCTGGTGGTGCTGGCGCGCTACATGCAGATCCTGTCACCCACGCTGTGCCGCGCGCTGGCCGGACGTGCGATCAACATCCACCACAGCTTCCTGCCCAGCTTCAAGGGCGCGCAGCCGTACCACCAGGCGCACGCGCGCGGGGTCAAGATCATCGGTGCCACCGCGCACTACGTCACCGAGGACCTGGACGAAGGCCCGATCATCGAACAGGACGTGGCCCGCGTTGACCATGCGATGGCGCCGCGCGAACTGGTGCGGCTGGGCAGTGATACCGAATCGCTGGTGCTGGCGCGTGCGGTGCGCCGCCATGTGGAACACCGCATCCTGCTCAATGGGCATCGCACGGTGGTGTTCCGGTAATCGCCCATCCCGCGTCCGCCGGGCATGGCCCGGCGCTACCACGGGTGCTATCCGGTAGTGCCGGGCGCTGGCCGGCAACTGCAGAGATCCCGAGGTTGCCGGCCAGCGGCCGGCACTACCGAATCCTGATTTCATCCAATGAAAAGCCCCCGGTTCGGCCGTCCCGCGATCTGTAGGGGGGCGTAGTTAGGGGCTGGATGAATCAATTGTGTTGTTGTGGGCAGGAGCGCGCAAGCGGCATAAGCGACGTGCCCGGTAGCGCCGGGCCATGCCCGGCGGTCGCGCGTCAGGCGAGCGCAATCCCCGCCTTGCCCAGCGCCTCGCGTACCATCGTATCGTTGGCCTCGGTCACCGGCCGGGTCAGCTCCCACAGGAACTTCACCTTGAAGCCGGACTTCACTGCGTCCTGCGCGCTCCACAGCACGCAGTAATCGCGGGCCAGGCCGCACACGTGCACTTCGCGGATGCGGCGCTCATGCAGCCAGCCGGCCAGGCCGGTGGCCGGGCGCTCGCCATCGGGACCGTGGTTCTCGCGGAAGGCGCTGTACGAATCCACCTGTTGGCGCGTGCCCTTGCGCAGGATCAGGTCGGCCATGGCCCAGTCCACGCCCGGGTGCAGAGCGGCGCCATCGCTGCCCTGCACGCAATGGTCGGGCCACAGGGTCTGCGGCTGCGCGTGCAGCAGGATGGTCTCGAACGGGCGTTGGCCGGGGTGCTGGCTGGCGAACGAGGCGTGATCGGCCGGGTGCCAGTCCTGGGTGGCCACCACCGTGCGGTAGCGGCGCTGCGCCAGCAGTCCGGCAATCGGTGCCACCAGCGCATCACCCTGGTCGCAGGCCAGCGCGCCGCCCGGCATGAAGTCCGGCTGCAGGTCGATCACCAGCAGGGCGACGTCGGCGGGCAGGGCGGTCATGGCAGATCCACTACAAGAGAAGGGGCGACCAGCGTGGCCGCCCCTCGCTCACACGTCAATCGCCCTGCGGCGTCCCAGCGTCCTGCCCGTAGTACAGCAGGCCGATTTTGATCCGCTCGCGGCCGTTCTCGCGACGGTGGCGGTTGGCATCGCGCAGCGAATACACGCAGCCGCAGTACTCCTGCTGGTAGAACTGCTCGCGCTTGCTGATCTCGATCATGCGGCTGGCACCGCCGCCCTTGCGCCAGTTGTAGTCCCAGTACTGCAGGCCTTCGTAGCGCGAGGCGGCGCGGATGCCGCAATCGTTGATCTGCGCCATGTTCTTCCAGCGCGAGATGCCCAGCGACGAACTGATGGTGTCGTAGCCGTGCTCGTGCGCGTACAGCGCAGTGCGTTCGAAACGCATGTCGAAGCACATCGTGCAGCGGATGCCGCGTTCGGGCTCGTTCTCCATGCCACGCGCACGGCTGAACCAGTTGTCGGTGTCGTAGTCGCAGTCGATGAAGGGAATGCCATGCTGCTCGGCGAAGCGGATGTTTTCCTGCTTGCGCAGTTCGTATTCCTTCACCGGATGGATGTTGGGGTTGTAGAAGAAGATCGCGTAGTCGATCCCGGAGGCGGTGATCGCCTCCATTACCTCGCCGGAGCAGGGCGCGCAGCATGAATGCAGCAGCAGGCGCTTGCCGTTGGCAGGCAGGATCAGGGTGGGGCGTTGGAACTCGGTCATCGTCAGGTACCGCATGGACCGCCGGCAACGGCGGTGGCCCATGCATCTGTGCGTGGGTGGACAGGGCTGGCCGGATACCGTGAAAAGGACGCACGCGGCCGCACTGCCCGCACGCGCAGGTCAGCGACGGCCCCGGCACCCTCCCCGCGGAGAGTCCAGGTCGAGTCAGGGGACGGTCGTGTCCCCCGGCCGGGGCCGGTATTCGGGCTGATGGACACGGGCCGCAGCCCACCTACTACCTGCCGCTTCCCAGGCGCGAGCCCAGTGCTGTTGGCAGGATTCGTTTCCATTCACCGCTGCGGGGCAGCTCCGGAATGGGCGCGCCAGGCGCCTTCACCGGATTCCCGTTCAAATCCCTGTCGCCATCAACGCTGCGGCGGGGATACCTTCGGCGTGCCCACGGTGGACGCGTCGAGGGCAATGGTCAAGGGTCAATGAAAGCTCGGGGCTGTGGTCCGTTTCTCAGGCCGTGAGAGCGCCGCTTGCCATACTGGGCATCGACAGACGGGAGGTGGCTCGTGGCGGCGAAGTACTGCGATCTGGTCATGAAAGGCGGCATCACCAGCGGCATCGTGTACCCCAATGCGGTACTGGCGCTGGCGCGCCAGTATCGCTTCAAGAGCATCGGCGGCACCTCGGCCGGCGCCATTGCTGCGGCGGTGGCGGCTGCGGCGGCATGCGGCGATCGTCGCCAGCAGGCCGGCGAGCACCTGCCCAGTGATGCCGGTTATGGGGGGCTGTCGGCGGTGTCGGCGCAGCTGTCGCGGCGCGGGTTCATCTACAGCCTGTTCCAACCGGCGCGGGGCGCGCGTGCGGCCTATCGGCTGCTGGTGGTGCTGACCGGCAATGCGGGCCTGCCACACAAGCTGCTGTGCCTGGCGGTGGCGGTATTCGAGATCGCGCCGCTGGAAGTGCTGGTGTCGCTGGCGCTGCTGCTGGGCCTGGGCGGGTGGGGCGGCGGCTGGAGCGGTGTGGCCGCCACGCTGCTGCCGTCGCTGCTGTGCGCCTACGGTGCCGGTGTGGCCGGTGCCGTGCTGCGCGTGGCCCGCGTGGCACGGCGCAACCTGCTGGGCCTGTGCAGTGGCCTCGGCCGCGATGCACGCAAACCGGCGTTGACCGAGTGGCTGCATGAGTGCCTGCAGCAGTTGTCAGGCAAGCCACTTGATGCACCGCTGACCTTCGCCGACCTGCACGACGCACCGCGCTATGCCGGCGAGCCGGACAGCCCGCACGCGATCAGCCTGCAGATGATCACCACCTGCGTCTCGCACAACGAGCCGCGTACGCTGCCACTGGGCGGCGCGCAGTTCTGGTTCCTGCGCGAAGAGTTCGAGCAGTTGTTCCCGGCCAGCGTGGTGCAGTGGCTGGTGGATCAGGCTGGCCCGCCGCTGGACGTGGAGGGGCGGCAGTACTACCACCTGCCGCAGGGCCCGAAGCTGCCGGTGCTGGTGGCCACACGCATGAGCCTGAGCTTCCCGTTGCTGATCAGCGCGGTGCCACTGCACGAACCCTCGCGCCGCGAGCGCCGCTGCGAACCCACCGCGCCGGCGGCCGACCCCGAGCACAACGTGGCCGACAGCATGGAAGGGCTGACCAGCGCCGGGCAGGCTTGCGGTCCGGTGATCACCGCCTTCCGCATCTGCTGGTTCTCCGATGGTGGCATCAGCAGCAACTTCCCGATCCATCTGTTTGACGCCGCATTGCCGCGCTGGCCGACCTTCGCCATCAACCTGGTCTACCCGCAGCACGCCGAAGACGTGAGCCAGGGCAGCGGTAGCCGGCAGGCACTGGAGCATGCCGTGTTCCTGCCCACCGAGAACCGCCACGGCTGGCAACGGCATTACCAGTCCATTGCCACGCCGCTGGCCGCAGCCGAGCTGGGGCGTTTCCTGTTCGCGGTGGTGGCGACCATGCAGAACTGGCGCGACCTGCTGCAGGCGCGCGCGCCGGGTTATCGCGACCGCATCGTGCATGTGAGCCTGCAGGGCGACGAAGGTGGCATGAACCTGGACATGCCGCAGGAGGTGCTGACCCGCATCGCCGACAAGGGCAGCCTGGCCGGTGCGCGGTTCTGTTCGTTCTCGTTCGAGAACCACTACTGGATCCGCTGGCGCAACCTGGCCTCGGCCTACCAACGGTACACGCTGGAAGTGGCCCGTACCGACGACCCGGCGCAGCAGGTACTGGCCTATCGCGCGGCGTACTCGATGGTCGCCCGCGGCGAACCGACACCGCCGTCGTACAAGCTGGGCTCGGAAGACAAGCGTCGCGGCTCGCAGCAGCTGTGGGCGCAGATGGTCGAGCAGGGCCGAACCTGGGAGGACCTGGGCCCTGACCTGACCGACGGCGCACCGCGTCCGCTGCCGCAGATGAAGGTGACGCCGATCTACTGAGCCGGTTCTTGGTAGATCCACGCCGTGCGTGGATGCATCTCGAATCGGGGTCAGATCCGTTCTCCTATGGAAAATGGATCTGACCCCTGCGGTGGCTCATCGCCAGGGGGCAACCACCGCATCATCCTGCAAGGGTGCATACAACGGCAGCGCCAGCTCCTGCTTCACCCAGCCCGGATTGAGCGCACGCAGGCCGGCCAGGTATTCGCGGGCCAGTGCGATATCCCCTTGCCGCATCGCCAGGCGCGCAGCGCGCGCCCAGGTGCGGTCCCAGCCGTGGGCCAGTGACAACGAGGTCGCCAGCGCAGCGCGCGCACCCGCCACATCACCCTTCTCCCAGCGCTCCTCCGCGCGGATGATCGCCTCGTTGGACAGGCGCATGTCGTACAGCTCGCGCAGCCTCGCGACCGCGCGCGGGTCGGCGTCCACGCGCAGATCGGTGTCCTGCCAGTCGCCCCCCGGCGTGCGCACCAGCAGCGCGGCCGACCACTGCCCACTGCGCTGGCCGCCCGCGGCCTGGCCGGCTTCCAGCGCCGCCAGCAAGCGTGTGGCAAGCGCTCCGTGCGAAGCCGTAAAGGTACGTTGCATTGCCGTCAGCACGTCCGGTCCGGCCAGGCCATTGCCCTGCACGCTCAACATGCCGTCGCCGTGCGCACCGGCCCAGCTGGCCTGCTGCGCGGTGGCGCCGGTGTATTGCGCATTGCCACCGCGCGCACTGATCAGCCCCACCTGGCGCTCGGCGAGCGTGGTGCCATCGAAGTTGCCGTCTTCATCCAACAGCTGCTTCAGCACCTGTGCAGGTGTACGACCTTTGGCCAGTAGTTCAAGGCCTTTGGACCCATAGGTCGGGTTGGTCTCGAACTGGCTGGCGACCGCGCCGACCTTCGCCTGCGCCCACGGCACCCCCACGCCCCCGACCGCCAGGTTGTGCGTGGCGACCGCCACCCCGCAGTCGCCGGCCTCGTTGCAGGCGGCGATGGAAAAGGTCGCCCACGCCGGCGCGGCGACGGCAGCGAGCAGCAGGGCCAGGCAAGAGCGCAACAGGGACATGGGTGTCTCCATGGGCAGGCATTGCATTGGGATGCAGCCTACGCACGAAAGGTTTAGTAGATCCACGTCATGCGTGGATGCGCTTCGATGAAGGCTCGAAATATTCGATCTCGATCGGATTCCATCCACGCATGGCGTGGATCTACGGTGTCGACCAAGGTCAGCACCCACCAACAGCAGCGGGAAACTGTCGAAGGCGGGGGTGGGTCCGGTTGCGGGGGCGTGAGCGCCATGGATGGCGCGACCGAGCCTACATGGACGTATTCACGGCGTCCCCCGCAACCGGACCCATCCCGCATCCCACGGAATGCCGGCTTTTGCCGTGGCCGTTGCCGTTGCTTCGGCCTCTGCAGGTGCAGGGCGCAGCCCTGCCGAACCAACCCTACCGCCCCGGCAACTGCGCGAACGCGCGCTGCATGCAGTCCTCGCGCGGGCACACCCGGCACCCCGGGCCGATCGACACCGAATTGCCCGGGCTCTGCACATCCAGCCCCAGCGAATACACCAGACGTTCGGCATGCTGCAGGTCACAGCCCAGTGCCACCGCGAAGGTCTTGCGCGGCTGGCCATGGCCGACCGGCCCGCTGCTGACCTGCCGCGCCAGCCAGAAATGACGGCGGCCGTCGGGCATGCGTGCGGTCTGGGTAAGGATGCGCCCGGGCTGGTTGAAGGCCTCGTAGACGATCCACAGCGGGCACGATCCACCTACCTGCGAGAAGTGGAAATCGGTTGCCGAATGGCGCTTGGACACATTGCCGGCGCGATCCACGCGGATGAAGAAGAACGGCAGGCCGGGCGCGCTGCGCCGCGCGAGTGTGCTCAGCCGATGGCAGACCGCCTCGAAGCCGACGCCGAACTGGTGTGCCAGCAGTTCGATGTCGTAGCTGCTGGCCTCGGCCGCACGCAGGAAGCGCATGTACGGCATCACCAAGGCGCCAGCGAAATAGTTCGACAGACCGATGCGGGCCTGAGCGATGCGTGCCTCATCGGTGAAGCCGGCACGTGCCACCACCGCATCGATCTGCGGCAGGTAGCCGTGCAGGGCCAGCTCGGCGGCCATCTGGAATGCCTGCTGGCCTGGCTCCAGGTAGTCCGGCAACCACAGCCGCCGTGCTTCGGCATCGTACTGGCGCTTCTCGCGCCCGGCCTGCAGCGCGGCCACTTCCACCAGCACGCCGTGGCGGTCGGCCAACAGCTGGCGCAGGCGTGGTGCCACGTGCCCGGGCGACAGCCCCCACTCGGCGAACAGACGCTCGGCCAGCTCGTCCAGTTCGGGAATGTGGTTGTGCATGCGGTTGAAGAACTCACGCACCTGGTCGCCTGCGGGCAGGATGCTGCCGGCGCCGGGCTCGCCCAGCTGGAACTCCAGGGCGGCGGCATGCTCACGCAGCGCCAGGTGGCGGCGGTGCAGATCCAGCAGGGCGCGGCTGACCTGCGGCAGGTTGCCGGCCAAGGCGCGCAGCTCGGTCGCGCTGACCTCCGCCAGGCCCAGGTCGCGCAGGGTTTCGCCCAGCGCTTCCTGCAGCGCGGCAGGCTCATCTTCGTCGAATAGTGAGGAAACGTCGCCCAATACTTCGCCCAGCTTCTTCTGCACGGCCGGGGTCAGCGGGCGCTTGTTGCGCTCGATCTGGTTCAGGTAACTGGCCGACAGGCCCAAGGCGCGGGCCAGATCCACCTGGCTGTAGCCGCGCTGCTCGCGCAGCCGCAGCAAGCGAAGGCCAAGCTGCCGCTGGCTGGATGAATAATTCACAGAATTAACATGAATCGTCTGGCGTGTTGGCCAGATTAAGCGGATTCAGGCCGGAAATCGAGGTGGCTGCTGTGAATAATGCCAAGCATCTTTCGAGCCCGTGGGATTGTCGTCATGACTGTTGAAGCGCCCCGTATCCGCATGTTGATCGATGGCCAGTTCATCGAATCGGCCACCTCCCACTGGCAGGACGTGATCAATCCGGCCACCCAGGACGTGCTGGCCAAGGTGCCGTTCGCCACCACCGCAGAAGTGGACGCCGCCGTCGCCGCCGCCAAGGAAGCCTTCAAGACCTGGCGCAAGACCCCGATCGGCACCCGCGCGCGCATCTTCCTGAAGTACCAGCAGCTGATCCGCGAGAACATGAGCGAGCTGGCCCACATCCTCACCGCCGAACAGGGCAAGACCCTGCCCGACGCCGAAGGCGATGTGTTCCGCGGCCTGGAAGTGGTCGAGCATGCGGCCGCCATCGGCAACCTGCAGCTGGGTGAGTTGGCCAACAACGTGGCCAATGGCGTGGATACCTACACGATCATGCAGCCGCTGGGCGTGTGCGCTGGCATCACCCCGTTCAACTTCCCGGCGATGATTCCGCTGTGGATGTTCCCGATGGCGATCGCCACCGGCAACACCTTCATCCTCAAGCCGTCCGAGCAGGACCCGATGGTCACCATGCGCCTGGTCGAGCTTGCCCTGGAAGCCGGCATTCCGAAGGGCGTGCTGAACGTCGTCCACGGCGGCGAAGAAGTGGTCAACGCGATCTGCGACCACCCGGACATCAAGGCCGTGTCGTTCGTCGGTTCCACGCGCGTCGGCACCCACGTGTACAACCGTGCCTCGCTGGCCGGCAAGCGCGTGCAGTGCATGATGGGCGCCAAGAACCACGCCGTGGTGCTGCCGGACGCCAACAAGGAACAGACCCTCAACGCGATGGTCGGCGCCGCCTTCGGTGCGGCCGGCCAGCGCTGCATGGCCGCCTCCACCCTGGTGCTGGTCGGTGAAGCGCGCAACTGGGTGCAGGATCTGGTTGAAAAGGCCAAGACCCTGAAGGTCAGTGCCGGCACCGTGGCCGGCACCGACGTCGGCCCGGTCATCTCCTGCAGCGCCCGCGAGCGCGTGGAAGGCCTGATCGCCTCGGGCGTGGAGCAGGGTGCCAAGCTGGTGCTGGATGGCCGCAAGCCGCAGGTCGATGGCTTCGAGAAGGGCAACTTCGTCGGCCCGACCATCTTTGCCGGTGTCACCACCGACATGCGCATCTACCAGGAAGAGATCTTCGGGCCGGTGCTGGTCATCCTCGAAGCGGAGACGCTGGAAGACGCCATCGCGATGGTCAACAGCAACCCGAACGGCAACGGCACCGCACTGTTCACCCAGTCCGGCGCGGCCGCGCGCAAGTTCCAGGAAGACATCGACGTTGGCCAGGTGGGCATCAACGTGCCGATCCCGGTGCCGGTGCCGCTGTTCTCGTTCACCGGTTCGCGCGCCTCCAAGCTGGGTGACCTGGGCCCATACGGCAAGCAGGTGGTGCTGTTCTACACCCAGACCAAGACGGTCACCGCGCGCTGGTTCGATGACGAAACGCTGAGCCACGGCGTCAACACCACGATCAGCCTGAAGTAACGGCAGGAGCAGCCATGAGCCACTCGATGACGACGGAACTGGAAGAAGCGCAGCAGGCGTACCGCGAGGCAGCGCGCGACTTCGCACAGGCCGAACTGGCGCCACACGCCGCGCGATGGGATGCGGAGGGCATCTTTCCGCGCGAGGCGATCGCCAAGGCCGGTGAACTGGGCTTCTGCGGTCTGTACATGGACCCGGAAGTGGGCGGCAGCGGCCTGAGCCGACTGGACGCCGCCGTCGTCATCGAGGAGCTCGCCAGCGTCGATCCGTCGACGGCGGCGTACATCAGCATCCACAACATGGCCTCGTGGATGGTGTCCACGTGGGGTCAGCCGGCACTGCGCGATGCCTGGGGCACTGACCTGTCCTCGGGCAACAAGCTGGCCTCGTACTGCCTGACCGAACCGGGTGCCGGCTCCGATGCGGCCTCGCTGAAGACCACCGCCGTGCGCGACGGCGATCATTACGTGCTGAACGGCTCGAAGGCCTTCATCTCCGGCGCCGGTGCCACCGAACTGCTGGTGGTGATGGCACGTACCGGCGGTGCCGGTGCTGGCGGCGTCAGCGCCATTGCAGTGCCGTCGGACCTGCCGGGCATCAGCTTCGGCCGCAAGGAAGAGAAGATGGGCTGGAACAGCCAGCCCACCCGTGGCATCACCTTCGAAAACGTCCGCGTACCGGTCAGCCACCTTCTGGGAGAGGAAGGCGGCGGCTTCAAGCTGGCGATGAAGGGGCTTGATGGTGGCCGCATCAACATTGCCGCCTGCTCGCTGGGTGCCGCGCAGGGCGCGCTGGATGCCGCGCGCCGCTACATGGGCGAGCGCCGCCAGTTCGGCAAGGCGCTGGCCGAATTCCAGGCGCTGCAGTTCAAGCTGGCCGACATGGTCACCCAGCTGGTGGCCGCGCGGCAGATGGTGCACACCGCCGCACGCAAGCTCGATGCCGGGGCCAGCGATGCCAACGTGTGGTGCGCGATGGCCAAGCGCTTCGCCACCGATGCCGGTTTCAACGTCTGCAATGAAGCGCTGCAGATCCACGGTGGCTACGGCTACATCCGCGAGTACCCGATCGAGCGCCTGCTGCGTGACTGCCGCGTGCACCAGATCCTGGAAGGCACCAATGAGATCATGCGGGTGATCGTTGCCCGTCACCTGCTCAACACCGAAGAGGAACTGCGATGAAGGATTGGCGTACCCAGGAGCACGTGGGCCTGAAGGTGGAGGCCGACGGCCATACCGCCGTGGTCACCCTGAACAACCCGCCGGCGCACACCTGGACCGTGCACAGCCTGTCGGCGCTGCGCGACCTGGTGGGCGCGCTCAACGCAGACCGCGACATCTACGCGTTGGTGATTACCGGTAACGGCGAGAAGTTCTTCTCCGCCGGTGCCGACCTCAACCAGTTCGCCTCCGGCGACAAGGCCGCTGCGCGCGAGGCCGCGCGTCGCTTCGGTGAAGCCTTCGAAGCGCTGTCCGGGTTCCGTGGCGTGTCGATCGCCGCCATCAACGGCTACGCCATGGGCGGTGGCCTGGAATGCGCACTGGCCTGCGACCTGCGCATCATCGAAGAGCACGCCCAGGTGGCGCTGCCTGAGGCCACCGTCGGCCTGCTGCCGTGCGCCGGTGGCACCCAGAACCTGCCGCGCCTGGTCGGCGAGGGCTGGGCCAAGCGCATGATCCTGCTGGGTGAGCGCATCAACGCCGAGACCGCGCTGCGCATCGGGCTGGCCGAAGAAAAGGTCGGCAAGGGCGAAGCCAAGGCACTGGCGCTGGAATGGGCGAAAAAGGCCGGCAAGCAGAGCCCGACCAGCATCGCCGCCTGCAAGACGCTGGTGCAGTCCACCCGCACCGGCACCCACGCCTCGGCGCTGGTGGCCGAGCGCGAAGCCTTCGTCGACCTGTTCGACACCGCCGACCAGGTCGAGGGCGTGACTGCCTTCCTGGAAAAGCGCGCCGCGCAGTGGAAGAACGCATGAGCGCCGACACCGCTGCCGACGACGCACCGGTGCTGTTCGAGGAGCGCGTGGCCGGCAATGGCACGCGCATCGGCATCGCCACGCTCAACGCGCCGCGCACGCTCAACGGATTCTCGCTGCCGATGGCGCACCTGCTGCTGAAGCAGTTGAATGCCTGGGCCGACGACGACGGCATCGCCATGGTGGTGCTGCAGGGCGCCGGTGAAAAGGCGTTCTGCGCCGGCGGCGACCTGCACAGCCTGTACAAGGCCATGGTCGCCTTCCGTGAGGACGGCCGCAGCGACATCCGCGAGAACGACTACGCCGCCGAGTTCTTCGACGTTGAATACCGCGTCGATTACCTCATCCACACCTACGCCAAGCCGATCCTGTGCTGGGGCCACGGTATCGTGATGGGCGGCGGCATCGGTCTGATGTCCGGCGCCAGCCACCGTGTGGTCAGCGAGCGCTCCAGGCTGGCCTTCCCGGAAATCACCGTCGGCCTGTTCCCTGATGTCGGTGGCAGCTGGCTGCTGCCGCGCGTGCCGGGCAAGGGCGGGCTGTTCCTGGCGCTGACCGGCGCGCTGCTCAACCCGGGCGATGCCATCTACGCTGGCCTGGCCGATGTACATGTGCCCGAAGAGCGCCGCAGTGCGGTGTTCGATGCGCTGCTGCAGGTGGCCTGGTCCAGTGACTCCGCACACAACCACGAACGCCTGACCCATCTGCTGCAGGCGCATGCCAGCGATGCCGCCACCGGTCCGCTGCTGGCCAATGCGGCGCAGGTCGATGCGTTGTGCGAAGGCGATGACCTGCAGGCCATCGTTGCGCGCATTGCCGGCCTGCAGACCGATGATGCGTGGTTGCAGGCGGCACAGAAGACCCTTGCTGCCGGTGCGCCGGGTTCGGCGCGGCTGGCCTTCGAGCTTCAGCGTCGCAGCGCCGGCCAGGATCTGGCCGCGATCTACCGCCTGGAGTACATCGTCGCCCTGCATTGCGCCGCCCACGGAGATTTCGCCGAAGGCATCCGCGCGCTGCTGATCGACAAGGATCGCAATCCGCAGTGGAACCCGGCCACCCTGGCCGGGGCCACCGGCGCGTGGGCCGACACCTTCTTTGCTTCCCCCTGGGCCGATGCCGCGCATCCGCTGGCCGACCTGGGCACTCCCCTTGTTGAAAGGAGCCTTGCATGAGCCGCATTGCATTCATCGGGTTGGGCAACATGGGTGGCCCGATGGCCGCCAATCTGGTCAAGAACGGCCACAGCGTGCGCGTGTTCGATCTGGTTCCGGCCGCGGTCCAGGCCGCCGTCGATGCCGGTGCCAGCGCGGCGTCGTCGGCACGCGACACCCTGGCCGATGCGGAAGTCGTGATCTCGATGCTGCCGGCCAGCCGCCACGTCGAAGGCGTCTACCTGGGCGATGACGGCATCCTGGCCGCGATCCCGGATGGCGCACTGGTCATCGACTGCAGCACGATCGCACCGGCCAGCGCGCGCAAGGTGTCAGAGGCCGCCGCCGCACGTGGCCTGCAGATGATCGATGCACCGGTCTCCGGTGGTACCGCAGGCGCCCAGGCCGGCACGCTGACCTTCATCGTCGGTGGCGAAGAGGACGCGCTGGAGCGTGCCCGTCCGGTGCTGCAGGCGATGGGCAAAAACATCTTCCACGTGGGCGCCAGCGGCGCCGGCCAGGTCGCCAAGCTGTGCAACAACATGGCGCTGGGCGTGATCATGGCGGTGACCGGTGAAGCCATTGCGCTGGGCGTGGCACACGGGCTGGACCCGAAGGTGCTGTCGCAGATGATGGCGGTCAGCACCGGCCGCAGCTGGGCCACCGAAGTGTGCAACCCGTGGCCGGGCGTGCTGGAAAACGCGCCTGCGTCGCGCGGTTACAGCGGTGGCTTCGGCAGCGATCTGATGCTGAAGGACATGGGCCTGGCAGTGGAAGCAGCGATGAGTGTCGGCGCCTCGATCCCGCTGGGCGAAGTGGCCCGCAACCTGTACTCGATGAACCACCAGGCCGGCCGCGGCAAGCTGGATTTCTCCAGCGTCGTGCAGCTCATCACCAGCGAGAAGTAAGGCTTGGATATGTAGAGCCGAGCCCGTGCTCGGCTGCTTTTCCGCCGGATGTTCCCGCGCCGGACGGATCAGCCGAGCAGGGGCTCGGCTCTACAGAAGCGAATGCGTCCCCGGCTGCGCGCCGGGGCCCACCCGAGGTGGGATGGGCGGATGTTCGGTTTCGACCGGCATCCGCCCATTTTTTTGCTCTTCACGTTGGTAGTGCCGGCCGCTGGCCGGCAGCACCCCATCAGGCAACGATCAGCGTCACGTCGATGTTGCCGCGGGTGGCATTCGAGTACGGGCACACGATGTGCGCCTTCTGCACCAGCTCTTCCACCTGCTCGCGCGGCACGCCGGGCACGTTGATGGTCAGCTCGGCTTCGATGCCGAAGCCGGTCGGGATCTGGCCGATGCCGACCTTGCCGGTCACGGTGGTGTCGGCCGGCAGCGCGACCTTGGCCTGGCCGGCCACGAACTTCAGCGCACCCAGGAAGCAGGCAGAGTAACCGGCCGCGAACAGCTGCTCCGGGTTGGTACCCGGGCCACCGGCGCCGCCCAGCTCGCGCGGGGTCGACAGCTGGATGTCCAGCACGTTGTCGGAGGAGACGGAACGGCCTTCACGGCCGCCGGTGGAGGTGGCCTGGGCGGTGTACAGAACCTTTTCGATGGACATCGGGATGCTCCTGGTCGGTGGGTGGGTGGTGCGATGGAGACTACTTTGCCCGCTTTCCGCGTACGTTGGGTTGCAGAACGTACTAAAAAATTGATCGATCGTCCTGCGGGCCTAGATCGTCCACTCGCGGTCGGTGGTGAACATGATCGTCAACCAGCGGTCCGGCGAGGCCTCGCCCAGCGCATCGCCGATCTCGTCGCGCAACTGGTCCCATTCCACCAGCGGCCGCGGCGGGTCGTTTTCCGGCACCACGAAGAACAGCTCGATCTGCTCGCCTCGCCCCACCTGCGCCACGTAGCTGCGGTGCTCGACGAAGCCGTGCTTGGCGACGATGTCGCGCGCCACCGCATCCACGTGCGCCTGCAGCTCCGGCGGGGTGACCAGCAGGATGCCGGCCAGCGCCCGGCGCACGGTGCCGAGCGGGGCGATCATCACCAGCACGCAGACGAAGGCAAGGATGGCCGGGTCGATGTACGGCCCGACCCGGGCCCAGGACGTGCCCTGCACCAGCACGCCGCCGAGGAAGGCCAGCAGGTAGCAGGCCGACATGCTGGCCGCGATCACCCAGTTCTTCGCATCCAGTGCGATGAACTCCGAGCCGATGCGGCGGTTGGCGCGCAGGATGAACCATGCCAGTGCGCCTTCGCCGACGATGGACAGCCCGGCGAAGGCGATGGCCGGGCCCAGCGCAATGTGGCGGCCACCGGACATCAGCGCATCCACCGCATTGACCAGCGCATACAGCGCTGCGCCGATCATCAGCGTGCCGCTCACCCCCAGCACGATCGGCTCCAGGTGCCAGAAGCCCATGGTGAAGCGCTGGTTGAGCCGCGATTGCAGCGCGTCGGTCTGGGTGGACAGCGCGATCAGCCGTGCCACCAGCAGCGACAGCCAGGTCATCACCACGTCGATCAGGCCGTAGATGCCATCGAAGATGATCAGCGAGGAATTGGCCAGCAGGCCGAACACCACCGCCGCCGCGGCCAGCAGCAGCGAAGCGGCGATCGACAGGCGCAGCACGCCCTGTTCGGTGGTGGGGTCGAAGAACTGCGGGCGGTGGGTGGCCATGGCCCGATTGTAGAGCGGCGGCATGCCTCGCTGCCTTCCGCTGTCTGGCATCGTCGCAGAACGTTGAGGACATCGACGAGAGGCCCAGCGAGCGTGACCGCGAATGCGTCGCCCAGGGCCTGGCCAACATGGTCATCGAATTCCTCGGCCGCATGCGGGATATGCAGCGTTACGATGCCGGTGACACGCAGGTCTACCGCGTGCGTTGGCAGGTGTTCCTTGCCTCGGCCGGCCATCTGGGTGCGGTGTTCGATTACCAGCACGTGACGCCGAAGGTACAGATTGATCTGCGCGACGCCCACCTGTGAGACCTGACCGCCGCGGCCGCGCTGGAACGCGCGCAGGAATAGCTGGCCGCACATGGGGCGAAGGTGACGGTGGTGGGGCTGAATGCTGCCAGCCAGACGTTGATCGAGCAGGTGGGCGGCGCGCGCGGCGGGTACTGAGGCGGCAGTGTTTCAATGCCTGCGTCGGTTCTGGGGCCGGCTAAGCTTCCAGAATTTTCCTGAATCGGCTTCTCAGTGAGGTAGCGCCATTACAGATGGGGAGTCCATATGTGGCCAACGCCTTGGCAGATTCGGTGTCAGCCTTTGCCTGCCACGGGCAGCGAGCAGGGCCCTGCCGACGCGCGTGATCGAACTGAAGTGTGCCGGCGTCGTGTCAGCCTGAATGGCCGCGACCGTCAGAGCTTCACAGATGAAATCGATGTCCTGGAACTTTGAGAAAATGGAAGGGCACTCTCTATCAATAGAGCATCCACCTCAGTCCTGAGCAGATCAGCGTCCTTTTCAACGGCTATCCAATGGTCGCTGTTGCCTGGGGGAGCGGCCTGCATCTCACGTCGCAGTCGGTTTCGCTGAGATTGGTGGTCCAATCCATGCAACGCCGCGGGATGAAGCGGGCGAGCACACACATCGATGAAACTCTCGTGGCATCTCGTAAAAGTTGCTCCACTTCGGACAAATCCTGCGTCCTTCAAGGATGCGTAGACGATGCTCAGGGCGCGCTTTGTGATAGCGGTCATGAGGCGAGCATCAGGAGGGAGGATGATTGCAGGCGAGGCCTCTCAGACTGGGTAAGCCGGTGCGAGGCAATGAGTGTGTCGACTTGGCTGGGAGCGGTAACTGGCATTGACGTCAGTAGCTGTCGCTATCAACAAAAGTTGTTGTTTGGCCGTCGTTCCCTGGTTCGCAAAACCCGAAAGACGTCGGATCGCATGATGCAGATTGCAGCTTTTCTCATTGCCAATCTTCTGAGTATGGAAGCAGGCTGGAGACACGCGATTCTGTGTTCAAGGAAGCAGCATCCATGAAATCGAATTTTTCGGTGTCATTCAAATGTCTGTTGGCTTTTGCGCTTGCGCTTGGTTCGACGACATGGCCGGGAGTGATGGCGTTGGACCGCCTTGCGGTTGCCGTCGATCGGACCACGCGCTACAGCGCCGGAACTGACGAAGCGAACGAAGTCGTTCGATGGCTGGACGCACGCAAGGATGTCCACCAGCGGACGCTTGCACTTGGGACACTGACCATTCGCCATCGCTGTAGGGGGGAGCGGGATTCACCTCGGACGCCAGCCATCCGCGCCCTTTTCCATCATGGTGCTTCCGGAGAGAAGATCACTATTACCAACGATCTTCCAGGATGCGCACGCGAGACGTGGACGTTCGCATGGACCGGAGATGGCCAGGACGCCTACTGGAAGCAGACCGCCTATGGATGGCGGGTACTGACCACTTAGGGAAAGCTCCGGACGGACTTATCTGTCGTCAAAGCGTCGACGCGATCAAACCGGATCGACTACACCTCGAGGCCCACTACCTCGAAGCGTGGGCACGCTCCGGGGCGCAAGACCTCGCATTTGCGACAATCCTCGACGCACCTCAACCAACGCCCTCGTCGGCCTCAAGCCGACGAGGGGTGAGCAAGGCAATGGCACTCACGGGCCAGTTGGCCCGCTCTCTTACGCCATCATGGCCCGCGGGCCGTGATGCTGGGTCTGCTGGTCGATCTTCTGCTGCTCGCGCTGCTGATCGCTCACCTGCAATGCCCGCTCGCTGTTCTCCTGCACGCTCTGGCGCATCGCGTCAGCGGTCGATACCGGCGCGGTATTGCGGTTCAACGCGCTTTCGTCGTGCAGCGCATTGGCCTGCACCGCGCGCGCCATCGAGCCATCCTGGTTCAGCTCAACGCGATCAACCCGGTACAGGCCGGCACGCGCAGCTTCCACGGTGAGGGCAGCGGCCAGCTTCTCGCTGTGCTCGCCGGAGGGCAGGCCACGCGCTTCCTCGGCGAACTTCACCTGCACCAGGGTCTCGGTGTACAGCCAGTTCTGCGGGCTGCGCGGGTCGGACATCGGGTACACCGTCTCGCGTGCAGGCTCGGCCGCTGCCTGCTGTTCCGGGGTGTTGCCCTGCGCCTGCGCACGCTGCTGCACTTCATTGGCCAGCGCCTGGCGGGTTTCCGCATCGGCAATGCCGGTCGCAGGCAGGCCATGCTGCTGCTGGAAAGCATTGATCGCATGGCGGCTGCCACCGCCCAGATAGCCATCGCTGCCGATGGCCTGGCCCTTGGCGTCGGTCAGCCCCAGCGCGGCCAGGTTGCCCTGCAGTTCGCGCGCGTCGCGGTCGATCGCGGCCAGCGTGGCTGGCCCGGCCTTGCCGTCCACCGGGTCCAGGTTGTGTGCGCGCTGGAAGTCTTCCACCGCCTTGCGGGTGGTGGCATCGAAGCGCCGGTCCGGATTCAGTGTCTGCTGGCCGTCAGCACTGGCATAGCCCAGCGTGACCAGGTTGCTTTCCAGCTTCAGCACGTCACGGCCGCTGGACCCTTCCTTCAACGTCTGCGAACCGGCCTGCTGGCGCGGTGCGCCGATCTGGTCCAGCGCCACCTTGATGTCCGCATCGTTGTGCTCACCGGCGGGCGAGTAGTCGCGGCTGCTGACCTTGGCATGGGCGCGGTCCATTGCGTCCTTGTTGTTGGCGTAGGCATTTTCGTAGCGCACGGCGATGTCGCCGGCCTTGGGCGCGTCGAAGTACTGGTAGGTCTCGCGGATCTGCCCGGCCTTCGCGCGCAGCGCCTCGTAGTCACCGCCTTCTTCCAGCACCTTCTGCAGCTTGGGCAGCTGGCTGGGCAACTGGTTGGCGGTCTTGGCGATCAGGCTGATCGCTTCGAAGCGGTTTTCCTCGGCGATGCCGCTGCCGTGTGCGTCCACCATCGCCATGCCGATCCGGGTGGCGTTGCGCACCTGCGGGTAGTCGATGTTCGCGTGGATCCACTGCTTGCCCTCGGCCGAACCGGCCCAGGCGTTGATGCTGTCGCGCGTGTTGGTATCGATGAACTGGATCGAGCTGCGCCCGCTCAGTCCATTGCCGTGGCTGAGCAGGTCGCGGCGCAGGTCGGCGTGGTCCTGGGTGAAGGGCAGGTTGTGCGCCTTGGCATAGGTGCTGGCCTGATCGATCACGGCGTCGACATAGGTCGTCTCGCCCGCCTTCAGTGCGTGGCCGTCGATGGCGCCCAGCGCCCACTCGCCGCGCTGGCCGAAGTCGACCTGGATCGCGCCCAGGCTGTAACCGCTGTTCTGCGCGACTTTGTTCACCGTGCCCCAGTGCGGTTCGGTCACGCCCTGGGTGATGCCGGCGATGGCCAGATGGTAGGAGGCGGGGCCACCTTCGGTACCACGGCCGACGGCGAAATACACGGCGCCGGAGGTGGCATCGAGATCATGGGTATCGATGTTGGTTGGCATGTCTTACATCCTTGTGCAGTCAGAGGGTCTGCCCCTCAAGGGTCAGTCCAGCAGCTGCAGATACTTCTGCAGCTGGTCGGCACGCGCGCTCAGGCGCATCACATCGTTCAGCTCGCCCTGCAGGTTGCCGGGCTGCGAATCGTCGTACAGCGCGGTATCCAGTTCGCCATCGCGGCTGCGCGACTGCAGCCACGCGCGCTGGGCATTCACCAGCTTGGTCTTCTTTGCGCCAGTCAGCTTTGCCTGCAGCTGGCGGTAGGCCTGGTTCAGGCGCTGGTCTTGGCGTGCGCTTTCCGAGGTCAGGCAGGCGGCCTGCTCGATCGCACCCTGTGCCTTGTCACGGCAGGTGGTGAAGGTCGGGCTCAGCCCGGTGGCAGCCGGTGCTGCGGTTGCCGTGCCGATGGCCAGTACGGCGACCGCCAGCGCGGTGGCGAGGGTCCTGCTCAAACGCTTGTGCTGCATCATCTGCTCCACACGTCCAATCCATTGCGAGCGACGGACTATAACGGCGTCAATATTTCGTCGTCGTCAACGAATCGCGACAACTGTGACCGGTTGCCCGTCATTGTGGGGTGGCGCCGCCCGGCTTGCGGACGGCCCTCGGGCCCGGGCGCCCCAGCGCTGTCCGGGCGCCAGCCGCCGCCATTCAGCCGAGCGGTGTAAACTATTGATCTCACTGGCAATGCCAGTCTCCACGATCAACGCCCCGATGACGTCCGCCACCGCCCGTTACGCTGATTCCCTGCGCCTGTCCGTTGCCCCGATGATGGACTGGACGGATCGCCATTGCCGCGTGTTCCATCGCGTGCTGGCGCCGGGTGCGCGCCTGTACACGGAAATGGTGCACGCCAACGCGGTCATCCACGGCGACCGCGAGCGCCTGCTCGGCTTCGACCGCAGCGAACAGCCGCTGGCGCTGCAGCTGGGTGGCAGCGATCCGGCCCTGCTGGCGCAGGCTGCGCGCATTGCCGCCGAGTGGGGATACGACGAGGTCAACCTCAACTGCGGCTGCCCGTCCGACCGCGTGCAGGCCGGGCGTTTCGGCGCTTGCCTGATGCGCGAGCCGGTGCTGGTGGCCGAGTGCGTGGCGGCGATGGTCGATGCGGTCGACATCCCGGTGACGGTGAAATGCCGCCTGGGCGTGGACGAGGACAACGATTACGACGTGTTCGCCGCCTTCGTCGACCGCCAGGTCGCCGCCGGTGCCGCAATGGTGGTGGTGCATGCGCGCAACGCGTGGCTGAAGGGCCTGTCGCCGAAGGAGAACCGCGAGGTTCCGCCGCTGAAGTACGACTGGGCTTACCGCCTCAAGCAGGAGCGCCCGGCACTGCCGGTGGTGATCAACGGCGGCCTGGCCAGCATCGAGGCGGTGCAGGCGCAGGCCGCGCACGTCGATGGTGTGATGCTGGGCCGCGCGGCCTACCACGACCCCTACCTGCTGCATCAGCTGGAGGCGCTGCACACCGGCGCCCCGCTGCAGGCCCGTGGTGACCTGTTGCGCGCGCTGCGCCCCTACGTCGAGGCGCGTCTGGGCGAAGGCCTGGCGCTGAAGCACATCACCCGCCACCTGCTCGGCCTGTTCCACGGCCAACCCGGCGGCCGCGCATTCCGTCAGGTGCTGAGCGAGGGCGCACACCGCCCGGGCGCCGACTGGAGCCTGGTCGAACAGGCCTTGGCGGTCACCGAACGCGAAGCTGATCGCGCCGCAGCGTGACGTCGGTCACGGTCCTGACTTGACAAGGGGCGGCGATTCGTCCCGAATGTTCACCTAGATGAACAACTCGCGGCATCGCCCGGAAAAGTTCAGATCGGATTCACTGCCCCAAACCAAGAATTTGCAAAGGAATTGTAAAGGCCGGGTCCCGCACCCGGCTTCCGGATTTACGACTTTTGAACGAATCGCCGTGCTCGGCTAGGATCGCATCGATGTCTTCCGCTCCCTTCCATCGCCGCATTGCCCTGGCCACCTGCGTGGCGCTGTCGGCTGTGCCGCTGTCGTCGGCGCTTGCGCAGCAGCCGCCGCGCGGCGACCAGGGGCGCGCGGAGATGATGGAGCGGGGCGAGCGCGGTGGCCGTGGCGACGAGCGCTCGCTGTCCGATGCCGTGCGCCGCGTGCAGCGCACCACCGGCGGCCACATCCTCGGCGCCGAGCGCGTGCCGTTCGATGGGCGTGACATCAACCGGGTGAAGTACATGGACGACCGGGGCCGTGTCCGCTACATGGACGACCCCGCCCCGTCGCGTTCACAGCCGCGCACGCCGCGGTCGGATATGTCATCACTACGCGGCGATAACCCCTGAACAGGGATAGTTGTCGCTATCAACCCGTACCCCACAGGCCTCCGGGCCACACCCAGGACACTAGGGAGAGTTCATGCGTATCCTTCTGGTCGAAGACGAAGCCCCGCTGCGTGAGACCCTGGCAGCCCGGCTCAAGCGCGAAGGCTTTGCCGTCGATGCTGCGCAGGACGGCGAGGAAGGCCTCTACATGGGGCGTGAAGTTCCGTTCGATGTCGGCATCATCGACCTCGGCCTGCCCAAGATGTCGGGCATGGAGCTGATCAAGGCCCTGCGTGACGAAGGCAAGAAGTTCCCGGTGCTGATCCTGACCGCGCGTTCGAGCTGGCAGGACAAGGTCGAGGGCCTGAAGCAGGGTGCCGACGATTACCTGGTCAAGCCATTCCACGTCGAAGAGCTGCTTGCCCGCGTCAACGCGTTGCTGCGCCGCGCCGCCGGCTGGAGCAAGCCGACGCTGGAATGCGGTCCCGTTGCACTGGATCTCGCCGCCCAGACCGTCAGCGTCTCTGGCAGCAATGTGGACCTGACCAGCTACGAGTACAAGGTGCTGGAGTACCTGATGATGCACGCCGGTGAACTGGTCTCCAAGGCCGACCTCACCGAGCACATCTACCAGCAGGACTTCGACCGCGATTCGAACGTGCTGGAAGTGTTCATCGGCCGCCTGCGCAAGAAGCTGGACCCGGATGGCGAACTGAAGCCGATCGAGACCGTGCGCGGCCGCGGCTACCGTTTCGCGATTCCGCGCAACGAGGGCTGAGCCGGCTCAGCCTGGCGAAACCATGATGTCCGGCCGTCTGTGGTTCTTCCGACGCTGGCGGCCGCGCTCGCTGCAGGCGCGCCAGATGCTTGCCGCGTCCGTGGGCCTGGTCGCGTTCCTGGCCCTGGCCGGTTACGCACTCGACGCCGCCTTCGCCGATACGGCGAAGGCGAACCTGCGTGAGCGCCTGAAGAACTACGCCACCGCCTACGCGGCCGGCATCGACTTCACCCGCGACCGCTCGCTGTACATCCGCGAGCAGCCGCCGGATTCGCGCTTTGACGTGCCGGGCAGTGGCCTGTACCTGCAAGTGGTGATGCCGCACGGCAAGGGCAATTCGATGTCCGCCGAAGGCCCGATGCTGCCCACCGTCGGCGGCGGCCTGCTGGCACCGCGCCAGGAAGTGTTCGAAGGCCCGCTGCCGATGATCCAGATCGACGGCAGCCAGGGCTCGGTGTACCGCTATGGCCTGGGCCTGGTGTGGGACGCCGACGCCGACCCGGCCACCGAATTCCCCTACACCATCTACGTGATGGAAGACTCGCGCGCGCTGGGCGCGCAGCTGCGCGTGTTCCGTGGCCGGGTCTGGTTCTACCTGGGTGGCATCGGCCTGATCCTGCTGCTGCTGCAGACCGTCATCCTGCAGTGGAGCCTGCGGCCGCTGCGTCGCGTGATCACCGAGCTGACCAAGGTGCAGCGCGGCGAAACCGAGCGCATGAGCGAGCGCCACCCGCGCGAGCTGGAGCCGCTGACCGACAGCATCAACGCCTTCATTGAAAGCGAGCGCGAGAACCTCGAGCGCCAGCGCAATACCCTGGCCGACCTGGCGCACAGCCTGAAGACGCCCATCGCCGTGCTGCGCACGCAGATGGACAGCGGTGCCGGCGATGGCGCCCTGCGCGAGGAGCTGGACGTGCAGCTGCAGCGCATGAACAACCTGGTCTCCTACCAGCTGGCACGTGCTGCATCGTCGGGCCACAAGCTGTTCTCCGCGCCGCTGCCGATTGAATCCAACGCCGAGGAGATCGTGCGCGGCCTGGAAAAGGTCTATGCCTCCAAGGGCGTGCTGTGCGAATTCGACATTGACCCGGCCGCGCGCTTCCACGGCGAACCGGGCGACCTGCAGGAACTGCTCGGCAACCTGCTGGAAAATGCCTTCAAGTGGGCCAACCGCCGCGTGTTGCTGACCGCGCAGCCGCTGCCGGCACCGAACGCGCGCCGCGCCGGCCTGCTGCTGGCGGTGGACGACGATGGCCCGGGCATTGCCCCGGACGACATCGGCAAGGTGCTGCAGCGTGGCGTGCGTGGCGACGAGCGCGTGCAGGGCCACGGCATCGGCCTGTCGATCGTGCAGGACCTGATCAAGGATTACCGCGGCGAACTGGCCGTCGGCCGTTCCAGCGAACTGGGCGGCGCCCGTTTCGAAGTGCGCTTGCCGCCGGGGCCGTAAGCCGCACGTTCCTGTCCGCCGGGCATCGCCTGGCGCAACAACGCGTGGTGTTCCGGTAGTGCCGGCCGCTGGCCGGCAACCTCATGATCCTCGGTGGCATTGCCAAGGTGCCGGCCAGCGGCCGGCACTACCGTATTGCGATCCTGGGCGGCTCGCCATAGAACCGCCGCAGCTGCGCGGCCACCTCCGGCAACGCCTGCTGCAGCAGATCCGGTGCCGAGAAGTGATACTCGCTGGTCACCGCGAAGAATTCTTCCGGCGCTTCGGCCGCATACGGATCGATCAGCGTTTCTTCGCCCGCATCCACCTGCGCGCAGAACGCATCGTAGGCGCGCTGGAAGATGGCCGCCCACTCACGCTGCCATTCGCGCGGCAGCGGCGGCGTGCCGTCCATCGCGCCATCCAGTGCATCCAGCTTGTGCACCATCTCGTGCACCGCCACGCAGTAGCCCTCGTGCGGCGTCGCCAGGTCGGCCTGCACATCGGCCCACGACAGGATCAGCGGACCGCTGTCCCACGATTCGCCAATCAGTTCGTCATCCCACTCATGCAGTACGCCGGCCGCATCCATGTGGCTGCGATGTACGCGGAATGCATCGGGGTAGACGATCAGCTGCGACCAGCCTTCCAGACCCACCTCGCCGAACTCCAGCAGCGGCAGGCAGCACAGCGCCGCCAGCAGCACGCCATCGCCGGCCTCCAGCTGCAGCTCGCCGATCGGCGTGATGGTCTTCTCGTGCAGGAAGCGCGTGGCCAGCACGCGCAGGCGTGCGCGGCGTTCGTCGTCCAGACCGCGCAGCCAGGCCGCACGGCGGCAGGCCTCATTCCACAGTACATCGTCGATAGGCCGCGGCGCAGGTCGCAGCCACTGCAGCAACGACTTGATCAGCGGAACATTCCCGGCAGGTAGCTGTGCCACTTCGGTGCGCGGATGCGCTGCAGCACGTCGTCGTCGCTGCCACCGCCGCCCGTGCTTGTGTTGGCTGCCGGGCGGACCGGTGCCGGCTTGGTGGTGGCGGCCGAAGCGGTCGCGGTCGGTGCACGCTGCGAGGCGGCATCGCCGTTGGAGGACACGCAGGCGCCGCGGCTGTCGTCCAGCGCTGCCGTCGCAGACGCCGCGAAGGGCATCGTCAGCAGGATCAGGCAATGGGCATAGCGGCGCATTGACGACATCCACGTTAAGGGAAGGTGAGTTCCCGATTCTAGCCCGAACCCGGCGCCCCGTTGGAAGCCCCCGCAGAACCCAGCGTGGCGGGCGCCGCTGGCGGCTTTCCCGCATAATTCCTTCCTGACTTCGTGGAAGCTGCCGTGGACGACCGCCAATTGCTGGCCAAACTCGCTGCCGGTCGCCTCTCCGGCGACGCCCTGGCCCGTGAGCTGGGCCAGACCCGGGCGGCCATTTGGAAGCGTATTCAAGGACTTAGAGCCGCCGGTGTGGACATCGAAGGCCGTGCAGGTGAGGGCTATGGCCTGACCCGCCCGGTCGACCTGCTGGACCCGGATGCGATCCGTGCCGGCCTGCCCGCCGAGGTGCTGCCGCTGCTGTACGACCTGCAGGTGGCCTGGACGGTGGACTCGACCAATGCCGAATTGCTGCGTTGCAGCGCGCCCCAGCGCGGGGTGAGCGTCCTGCTGGCCGAACGCCAGACCGGCGGCCGCGGCCGTCGCGGCCGTACGTGGGCGTCGCCGCTGGCCGCGCATGTGTACCTGTCGGTGCTGCGGCTGTTCTCCGGTGGCCTCGGCCGCCTGGCCGGGCTGAGCCTGGTGGCCGGCATCGCCGTGGCCGAAGCGCTGCACGACCTGGGCTATACCCAGGCGCAGCTGAAGTGGCCGAATGACCTGATCGTCGATGGCAAGCGCAAGCTGGTCGGCCTGCTGGCCGAGGGCGGTGGCGAATATGCCGGCCCGGCGCGCGCGGTGATCGGCATCGGCATCAACACGCACATGCCGCTATCCTTCGCCGAGCAGATCACCCAGCCGTGGGTGGACCTGGACACGCTGGCCGGCAAGCCGGTGGACCGCAACGTGGTGGTTGCTGCCGTGCTGGCGCGCCTGCTGCCGGCACTGGAAGAATTCGATCGCGAAGGCCTCGCTCCCTTTCTGCCGCGCTACGCCGCGTTCGACATGCTGGCCGGTCGCGAAGTACGGGTGGAACTGGAAGGGCAGTGGCAGCATGGCACCGCGCTCGGCCTGGCCGATGACGGCGCCTTGCGCGTGCGCATCGATGGCCGTGAGCGCCTGCTGCACGCCGGCGAAGTCAGCGTGAGGGCGGCATGAGCGATTGGTTGTTCGACCTCGGCAACTCGCGCTTCAAGTTCGCGCCGTTGCAGGGCGACCGTGCCGGTGACGTGCAGGCCTGGGCGCATGGCGCCGAAGGCATGGCCGGACAGCCGCCGCACAGCCTGCCCAGCGGCACCACCGCGTTCGTGGCCAGCGTGGCCGCACCGTCGCTGACCAGCGCGATGCTGGACCAGCTGCAGCGTCGCTTCGAGCACGTGCACGTGGTGCGTACCAGCGCCGAATGCGCCGGTGTGCGCATTGCCTATGCCAAGCCGGAAAAGTTCGGCGTCGACCGCTTCCTGGCGCTGCTGGCCGCTGCCAAGGCGCAGCGCCCGGTGCTGGTGGTGGGCGTGGGCACCGCACTGACGATTGACCTGCTCGACGCTGACGGCCAGCACCACGGTGGCCGCATTTCCGCATCGCCCACCACCATGCGCGAAGCACTGCATGCCCGTGCGGTGCAGCTGCCGGCTACCGGCGGTGACTACAGCGAATTCGCCAACGACACCGCCGACGCGCTCGCCTCCGGCTGCGATGGTGCGGCCGTGGCGCTGATCGAACGCAGCGTCCAGCAGGGGCACGCGCTGCTGGGCGTTGCACCGTCGCTGCTGGTGCACGGTGGCGGCGCACCGGCGCTGATGCCGTTGCTCCCCGGCGCCGACTACCACCCCTCGCTGGTGCTGGATGGCCTCGCCCGCTGGGCGGTGCACCAGCCCGCAGGCTAGTATCCGCGCATGCTGACCCGTGCCCTGATCGTCGTACTGGCCATCCTCAATCTTGGCGTCGCCTGCTGGTGGCTGCTGCGCGATGCACCACAGAAGCCTGCGCCGCCACCGCAACCCGCGGGCGTGGCCGAGCTGCGCTGGGTGCCCGGTGGCGTGGATGCCGCCGCGGCCGCCGAAGCCACGGCTGCCGCGCCGACCGCGCCGTTGATGGAGCGCGAGCCGGCGGAGAAGACGGCCGTGGCTGTAACGCCGGCGCCCGCCGCCCCGGCCAAGCCGGAGATTGCCAAGCCGCAGGCGGCTGAGGCTACGCCGGTTGCTGCCGCTGCCATGCCGGCAACACCGCCTGCATCAGCCCAAGCGCCGGGAAAACCCGCAACCCCGCCCGAGGCTGCCGAACCGCCGCGCTGCGTCGCACTGGGCCCGTTTGCCGACCGCGCCGCCGCGGCCAATGCGCAAGGCAAGGCCGGCACGCTGCTCAGCCAGGTGCGCCTGCGCGAACAGCCCGCTGCCAGCGGCAGTGCCCGTTACCGGGTGATGCTGCCGGCCGCCGCCAACCGCGAAGAAGCCCAGGCCACCGTGAAACGCATCGTCGCCGCTGGCCTGAGCGACTACTACATCATCAGCCAGGGCGAGGAGGCCAACGCCGTGGCGCTGGGCCAGTACCGCAACCGCGAAGGCGCCGAGCGGCGCATGGCGGCGGTGCAGGCCGCCGGCTTCCAGCCGCGCCTGGTGGCCAGCGGCGACTCCGGCCAGTGGTGGCTGGAAGGGCAACTGGCGGCGGGCACGCAGCCGGCCCAGGCCCAGCAGCGCAGCGGGGCGGCACAGAGCCGGTCGCTGGAATGCACGCGGTTGCGCTAGAATCCCCGGACCGCGGCGCTGCCGCCGGTGCACCACCCATGCCGCTTTAGCTCAGTTGGTAGAGCAACTGTCTTGTAAACAGTAGGTCATCCGTTCGATTCGGATAAGCGGCACCACCACACTCCAGTTGTGCAGCTCGACATGGCGGCGCAGTAATCGGTCGAGCACTGCTCCCTGCTGCGTCTCTCCCGTTCTTTTCCTTCCTTGCTGTTATCTCATCTTGCACCTGACGAGGCGCGTCCCACCTGCCTGTGCGCGTGCTTCGTGGTTGATGCGCGTTTCTCGTAGTTGAAAATGTGTAGCCAGTAGGCTACATTTTTCCATGAAGATCCAGCGTACCCGTCAGTTCGCGACATGGATTGACGCTCTCAAGGACGTAACTGCACGCGCTCGCATCCTGGCCCGTATCGGTCGGCTCGCCGAAGGCCATCCGGGTGATCACCGCCGTCTGGGGGACGGTATTTCCGAACTGCGTATCGATGCAGGGCCGGGCTACCGCGTGTACTACACCCAGCGCGGCAGGCAGCTGGTGATTCTCCTGGTCGGCGGCGACAAAGGTTCGCAGCAGCGCGATATCGAGAAGGCCAGGGAGATTGCGCGTGCCCTGTAAGCATCGAACCGGCTGTAGTCGAAACGACTCAATACCGAAGCACTGGAGCTGTCCCACCATGGCTACCAAGAAAAAAGTCGAACTCAAAGCATTTGATGTGGCCGAACATCTTCGGACACCCGAAGAAATGGCCGCCTATCTCGATGCCTGCATCGAGGAAAGCGATGGCGATTCTGCCTTCATCGCCAAGGCGCTGGGCGACATCGCTCGCGCTCAGGGCATGAGCAAGGTTGCGCGTGCGGCGGGCCTGTCTAGGGAGAGTCTGTATCGCGCCCTGTCGGGTGAGCGAAGTCCCGATTTCGCGACCATCCTGAAGGTGACACGCGCGCTGGGTGTGCGCTTGCATGCCAGTGCAGCATAAGAACATGTGCCGACGTTGACGCGTCGGCACGTCGCTGGAGGTAAGCGCAAGGGAAGAACATGAAAAAATCGCCTCTCGGCGGTTTCTTCGTCCCAAACCGGTGAGTCAGCTCAATGCATGACGTGGGCAGATTCTTCGATCAACGCCGCTGACACTGCCAACGCAGCCTCAGTTGCGTACCTGCAACGCCACATACTCGGCCAGCCCCCGGCAGGCCAGCATCAGCCCTTCGCGCACGCCGTCGCCGATATCATCTTTCTCATCCCCATCCACGCGCACGCGCTCGTTGGCGTGGTACAGCTCCAGCAGTGACACCAGGCCCACGGCGGCGCGATCCCTGCGTGCGGCAGCCACGGCGTCGCCGGCTGTGCTTGCCGGCCCCTGCCACGGCTGCCCGTCGGCGGCATCTCCGGCCTGGATGCGGCGCAGGCAGACGGGCAGGTTGATGGGCGCGGGTGCATCGTTGGCGGCGGCAAAGGCGGCTTCCAGCGGCTGCGCCAGTTCCAGCGGCAGATGCAGGGCGGCGTCGCCCAACGTGGCGGTCAGATACGGGTAGAGCGTCTTAGACATACGGGCATCCTCGTCAGGCACAGAGGCGCCGCCACGATAGGGTGGCGGGCGATGCGTGGCTTCCAAGACCGGAGATCGATGAGCCGGCGGGCACAGGGCCCCCACGCACCGCCCGCCGTCGATCGGCGAACGGATTGCCAGCCGGCGCCGCCCTTGAAAGGACGACGCCGGCTGGCAAGCGTATACAGCTTCAATCAATCGGGCTTGGAAGACCCGGCCACCTCTGCAGGTGGCGATTCATCATGCGCACGCCAAACCCCCGCCTGCCAGTCGATTGTTTCGATGGCATCGGGTGATCTGAAAGGAAAAATGAATTATCGCGATTGGCCTGTTCGCGCCGCTGTGATGCAGAAAGCGACATATCGCGCAGTGCGATCATCCGCTGGAAATCTCGGGCGTCGGCGCTGTTGCAAGGCGGGGAACCGCCTACCAAGTAAAGCTGGCTTAACAGCCCGGACAGAGCGTCACGGCCACCATAGCAAACACACCCCCCAAAACGCGCACCCGGATACTGATTCTCCTCACACACCGTTCCCGGCTCCCCACCGCATAGTTCGGGCACATACCATTCGGGACCTCCCCATGCGTCGCCACGCCCTGCCGCTCACCGTCGCACTGTTGTCCGCCGCGTTCGCAGCCCCGGCCATGGCCGCTGTGCCGTTCTTCAACGCCAGCTGCCCGGGCGGCATCGATGTTCACGCAGACGAGGGCGGGCCGGTCTATGTGCAGGGCCGCGAGGCCACGCTGAAACATTTCAACGACCGCTATTTCGAAGCCCGCGACGCCAACAGCGGCATCACCCTGTCGATCAGCCGCAGCGATGACGGTACGCCGCAGATCAGCTACACCGGCCGAGGCGGCACCAATGGCATCTGTCAGGTCAGTACCAGCGGCACGCCCGCGCCCGCTGAAAGCAGCGCCCGCCCTCGCGACGCTGCCGCCGGCGATGCCGCGCTGCCGCGCGAAGTCACCTGCGAGTCCACCGGCGAGCAGCAGGTGTCGTGCGATCTGAATACCCGCGGCAATGTGGAAATCGTGCGCCAGCTCAGCCGCACACGCTGCGAGGAAGGCAAGAACTGGGGCCTGTCGCGGCACTCGGTGTGGGTCAATGGCGGCTGCCGCGCGGTGTTCCGCAATGTGTCCTCGGTGACTACCCCCGCGCCGACAGGCGATACCGCGTTGGGCGCCTGCAACATGCGCAAGGGCGCGCAGGGCGCCCTGGTCACCCAGATGCCTGTGGGCAGCGATTACCAGGAACTGATCATCGATTACCCCGATGGCCGCTTCCTGTGCATGATGCGCAACAACGGCCAGGTGCAGAGCGTGACGCCGGTGCGCCGCCGCGGACGCTGAGCGCGCAGCGGGTTGGGACAGGCTTCAGCCGCAGGACCTATACAGCAACACCCACGCCAGCATCAGGGTGAACATACCAACGAAGGTCAGGCCGAACCACAGCGCGGCCACCTTCACGTTGCCGATCAACGCCGCCAGCATACGGTGCAGTTCGCTTTTCAGAATCGGGTATTCAGCGTGTGCCTTGCGCAGACGCTGCCAGCCCAACCCGAGGAATACCAGGGTCGAGAACGGCACCAGCAGCAGTGTCGCCTGCATCAGCCAGCCATTCGGCGACGCATCGATCGAGTTGCTCAAAAAAACCGCAAAAACGGCGACCGGCAGCGCCACGGTGAAAAAGCGTGGCCACGCGGTATTGATGAAGGGCGACATCGCAATCTTCCATGAAGGACGGTCGGGTCCGCGCGGCATCATGCCATGCCAATGCCCTGCTGCACCGCCGCGAGTGGTGTCACACAGCTCTGGCTAGACTGTGCTTCTTTTTCCCCCGCAAGGAGGCACCCATGGCCCATCCCATTTCCGTATCCCTGATCGGCGTTCCCACCGATGTCGGTGCGGGCCATCGCGGTGCACGGCTTGGCCCGGAGGCGCTGCGCGTGGCGGGCCTGCCGGAGGCGCTGGAAGCGCGCGGCGTGGACGTGCGCGACCTGGGCAACCTGGATGGCCCGCGCAACCCGTGGACCGCGCCGGTGCAGGGCTACCGCCATCTGGAGGAAGTGGTGGCGTGGAACCATGCACTGATGGAAGCCAGCTATGCCGAACTGCAGGCCGGCCGCATGCCGATCATGCTCGGCGGCGACCACTGCCTGGGAATCGGTTCGATCACTGCCGTGGCACGCTGGTGCCGCGAGCAGGGCAAGACCCTGCGCGTGCTGTGGCTGGATGCACATTCCGATTTCAATACCAGCGATGTCACCCCCTCGGGCAACATCCACGGCATGCCGGTGGCCTGCCTGTGCGGCCTCGGCCCGGAGGCGCTGACCCACCTCGGCGGCAGCGCACCGGCGATCACTCCCACCCAGGTGCACCAGATCGGCATCCGTTCGGTGGACCCGGAAGAGAAGCGCCTGATCAAGACCCACAACGTGGATGTCTATGACATGCGCTACATCGATGAGAACGGCATGAAGCGCACGGTCGAAGCAGCACTGGCGGGCATCGACGAGAACACCCACCTGCATGTCAGCTTCGATGTGGATTTCCTCGACCCGAGCATCGCGCCGGGCGTGGGCACCACCGTGCCGGGTGGGGTGAACTACCGCGAGGCGCAGCTGGTGATGGAGATGATCGCTGACACCGGGTGCATGGGGTCGCTGGACATCGTCGAGCTCAACCCCTTGCTGGACAAGCAGAATGCCACCGCCGAACTGGCCGTGGACCTGGTCGAGAGCCTGTTCGGCAAGTCCACCCTGATGCGCGACTAAGGCAACCGCCTGAACGGATCGCCGATCCGTTCACACCCGCTCCACGCCCCTGCCGCCAGATTGCACTTCACGCGGCGGCGGCGGGCATTGGCCTTCTCCCGCTGAGCGAAAGAATCCCATCCGCGAATGAAGCGGTGTAGCGGCAAACCCAAGGAGAAGCCCATGAAGCGCGTAGTTGCCCTGATGCTGTTGTCGATGTTCTCGGTGGCCCTGCTGGCCGGTTGCAACACTGTGGCCGGTGCTGGCAAGGACGTGCAGAAGGCCGGTGAGAAGGTGGAGGATGCCGCCAAGGGCAACTGAGCCCGGCGCGGAACGGAAGGAAGAAGGCCGGGGATGATCCCCGGCCTTTTTCTTGCACGCTGCCGCACACGGCTGTGCAAGCGGAGTGAACCATTCAAGCAGGTGAGCACGCATTTCATTGCTGGTTGACCGGTACTCAACAGCGACTGCGCGAAGCTGGAACCACGGTAAGAACGCCGTTGCAACCGAGGACTCCCAGCAATGAACAAAGACATCATTTCCGGCAAGTGGTCGCAGCTGAAGGGCAAGGCCCAGGCCAAGTGGGGCGATCTGACCAACGACGATTTCGATGTGGCCGAAGGCAATGCCGAATACCTGGCCGGTCGCCTGCAGGAGCGTTATGGCTGGGCCAAGGACCGCGCCGAGAAGGAAGTCCGGGATTTCGAAGACAGCGTGCGCAAGGATTACCCGGATTACAAGTAAGCCCCGGTTTCCCCCACGACACAACGCCCGCGCCGAAAGGTTGCGGGCGTTGTGTTGTCTGCGCGGAGGATCAGCGTGCCGGCGGGTCCGGCACGTAGCGGTTGGGGAACGCCTGTGGTTCGCGCGGCAGGCGTGACGGCGAATCGACCAGGATGCCGCGCGCGCGCAGGTTGCGGGCGCTGTCGTAGCGCAGCTGCAACACCTGCGCCGGGCTGCGGCTGGCGCGCTCGAACTCGGTATCGCGCACCGAGGACTGCTCGCGCGCGCCGTGGCCGGTGCCCAGCGCCGGCGCCTGCGGCTTGCTGGCGTAGCCCTCGATGCGGCTGGCGCTGGCATCGGCGGCCGCTTCGGCCTGTGCAGCCGGCGCCGGCGGTGGCAGGCCGCGGCGCAGGATCGGCTCAGGGCGCCAGCGGCGCGCTTCCTCGAACACGGCCACGCCCACCACGCCGATGTTGTCCGGGCGGCCGGTGCGGCTGGCATAGCTGCCGCTGGGGCTGCTGAAGACGAACTGCGCCACTTCGTCCTGGCTCTTGCGCCAGCCGGTGATGTCGGCGCGCTGTCCGGGGTTGAGCACGTAACCGGTCTGCGAGGGATCGGCATCTTCGCCGGAGATGGCGTTGACGCCGTCCACCGACAGCACCACCAGCACCCGGCGGGGGCTGTCGTTGTACAGGCGCACGGCGTAGCGGTGCCCGCGCTCACCGGCCACCCAGCGCTGGCCCTCGGCGGGGTAGCTGCGCAGTTCGGTGCCGCGGTCGCGGTCGACCAGGGCCATGCGCACGGGGCCGCCCTCGTAGACCGGCGGCGGCATCGGGGCCGGGCGGAAGCCGGCCAGAGGCAGGATAAGCAGCAGGGGCAGCAGGCGTTTCATCGGGCGTCTCCAGCGGGGTTGCGTGAATGAACGCGCCGCGGGCCCTGACGGGGTTGGTGGCGTGCAAGGTAAACTGGCCCCGTTCATCGAAGGTTACCCCACGCAGTCATGACCACCCGAGTCCTTACCGGCATCACCCCCTCCGGCACGCCCCACCTGGGCAACTACGTTGGCGCCATCCGTCCGGCCATCGCGGCCAGCCGCGCGCCGGGGATCGAGAGCTTCTTCTTCCTGGCCGACCTGCACAGCCTGATCAAGTCGCAGGACCCGCAGCGCACCCAGCGCGCGACCCTGGAGATCGCAGCCAGCTGGCTGGCCTGCGGCCTGGACCCGGAACACGTGTGGTTCTACCGCCAGAGCGACATCCGCGAGACGACGGAGCTGATGTGGTTCCTGACCGCCATCGCCAGCAAGGGCATCCTCAATCGCGCGCATGCCTACAAGGCGGCGGTGGACAAGAACCGCGAGGAAGGTCTGGACGAGGACGCAGGTGTCAGCGCCGGCTTGTTCATGTACCCGGTGCTGATGGCTGCCGACATCCTGATCTTCAAGGCGAACCAGGTACCGGTGGGCCGTGACCAGATCCAGCACATCGAAATGGCGCGCGATTTTGCCCAGCGCTTCAACCACGTGTACGGCAAGGAGTACTTCCCGCTGCCGGAGGTGGTAATCGACGAACAGGTGGCGACCCTGGCGGGCCTGGATGGCCGCAAGATGAGCAAGAGCTACCACAACACCATTCCGCTGTTCGTGCCGCGCGAGGAGCTGAAGAAGCTGGTGTTCTCGATCCTGACCGATTCGCGCGCACCGGGCGAGCCGAAGGACACCGAGGGCTCGGCACTGTTCCAGATGTACCAGGCCTTCGCCACCCCGGAACAGACCGCCGAATTCGCTAGGGCGTTCGCTGCGGGCATCAGCTGGGGCGATGCCAAGCAGCAGCTGTTCGAGCGCATCGACAGCGAACTGTCGCCGCTGCGCGAGCGCTACAACGCGCTGATGGCCAAGCCGGAGAAAATCGAAGCGCTGCTCAAGCGCCGTGGCCAGCAGCTGCGCGAGCAGTTGGCGGCACCGCTGCTGGAAGAACTGCGCCACGCCGTGGGCCTGCGCGACCTGTCCACGGCGGGCGACATCGCCAGCGAAGATGCCGGCGTGGCCCGCGTGGCGCCGCCGCAGTTCAAGCAGTACCGTGAGAAGGACGGCCGGTTCTACTTCAAGCTGACCGCCGGTGACGGCACGCTGCTGATCCAGAGCGAAGGCTTCGATTCGCCGCGTGATGCCGGGCAGTTGATTGCCGTGATCAAGCAGGCCGAGCAGGGCGACCAGCTGCAGAGCGAGCTGTTCAAGCTGGACGCCGAGGTGGACGCGGTACTGGCCGCGCTGGCCGTGCTGCGCGAAGGGACCTGATCGCCGGGCCTGCCTGCCCTCTGTAGAGCCGAGCCCATGCTCGGCTGGGCTGCAAAGCAGCCGAGCATGGGCTCGGCTCTACAGGGAAGCACTCCGCCGGCACGACCGTGGCACAGCGCCCGTGGCATGATGTCCGCGCGCCTCCGGCGCGATGACATGGAGTCTGCGATGGCCTGGTTGTCGCTGCTGCTGTTCCTGCCCTGGTTCCTGCTGCTGGGCAGCCTGTACTGGCTGTTCCCGCGCCAGCCGCGCACCCCGCGGCGGCGCCTGTTCGATGGCACCACCCTGTTGCTGGCTTTCGCGCTGAGCATCGTGTCGATGCTGTGGGGCTACCGTATCGGCGTGATGCAACCCGGTGCCGGCCCGATCTGGCCGCAGGTGCTGGCGGTGCTTTACGCCTACGGCGCGTTCCTGGCGGTGCTGGTGCTGGCGCTGCTGCTGCGGCCGCGATGGCTGGACCGGTAGTCCCGCCTTTGTAGAGTCGAGCCATGCTCGACTTCGCGTGCCGCTGTAGAGCCGAGCCTATGCTCGGCTGATGCCTGACAGAATGGCAGCCGAGCGTGGGCTCGGCTCTACAGAAGCGCCCTCCGACCAAAGCCGCATCGAACCCGGGTCGCCTGCGCGCCTACCATGGTGTCTGTTCCCGATCCTGCCAGGTGCGTGCCGATGACCGCCGACCCCAGCATCCATACCATCGATACCGGTTTCCAGCGCCCGGACTTCGACGCGGCTTACCTGATCGTTGAAAGCGGCCGCGCGGCCTTTGTCGATTGCGGTACCGGCCTGTCGGTGCCGGCGATGCTGCAGGCGCTGGCGGATGCCGGCCTGGGCGTGGACGCGGTGGACTGGTTGCTGCTCACGCACGTGCATCTGGACCACGCCGGCGGCGCCGGCCTGCTGATGCAGCAGCTGCCGAACGCAAAGGCGGTGCTGCACCCGCGCGGTGCACCGCACATGATCGACCCGACCCGGCTGATCGCCGGTGCTACGGCGGTGTATGGCGCCGAGGAAATCGCTCGCAGCTATGGTCGTATCGAGGCCATTCCCGAACATCGTGTGGTGGTGGCCGAGGACGGCCACCGTATCGACCTGGCCGGCCGCGAGCTGGTATTGCTGCACACGCCGGGCCACGCACTGCACCACTACTGCGTATGGGATGCACGAAGCCGCAGCTGGTTCACCGGCGATACCTTCGGCATTTCCTACCGCGAGCTGGACAGCGCGCAGGGGGCCTTCATCTTCCCGACGTCGTCGCCGGTACAGTTCGACCCGGAAGCGATGAAGGCCTCGATCCGGCGCATGCTGGGCTACGGCCCGCAGGCGATGTACCTGACCCACTACGGTCGTGTGGAACAGGTGGAGAAACTGGCCAACGACCTGTTCGAGCAGATCGATGCGATGGCCGCCATCGGCCGCCAGTGCGACGGCCGGCCGGACCGTCACCGCTGCCTGCTGGCTGCACTGCAGGCGCTGTACCTGGAACGTGCGCAGCTGCATGGCTGTGCGCTGGACGATGCGGCGGTGACTGCGGTGCTGGCGATGGACATCGAACTCAACGCGCAGGGCCTGGCCTGCTGGCTGGATCGCATCCGTCGGTAGCTCCACGCCATGCGTGGATGACGCAAGCTCACGCTGCACCGCGATGTCACGACCACGTTACACTCTGGTGACTTCCAAGCTAGCCGTGGTACTGCCGTGAATCCGATGCGCGTGTTGCTGCTGTCGTCCTGCCTGTTCGTCGGTGGCCTGGCCCATGCGGCCAATGACCTTCCCGGTGGCGGCATCGATCCGCAGGCACTGTCGCGGCACGTGCGCGTGCTGGCGTCGGATGAGTTCGAGGGCCGCGCACCGGCCACCGAGGGCGAAGAGCGCACGGTGCAGTACCTGATCGAGCAGTTCCGCAGCTATGGCCTGCAGCCGGGCGGCGTGGACGGCAGCTGGGTGCAGCCGGTGCCGCTGGTGCGCGCGCAGCTGGAGGGCGCGGCCAAGGCCAGCCTGTCGCTGAAGCAGGGCAAGCGTGCGCTGGCCAATGGCGTGGACGTAACCCTGCAGAGCCTGCAGCCGCGCAAGCGCGTGCAGATCAAGGATGCACCGTTGGTGTTCGTCGGTTACGGCATTGATGCGCCGGAACGCCACTGGAACGACTACAAGGACGTGGACCTGCACGGCAAGATCGCCGTGGTGCTGATCAACGACGCCGATTTCGAAGCCGATGCGCCGGGCGCGTTCGACGGCAAGGCGGTGACCTACTACGGCCGCTGGACCTACAAGTTCGAGGAAGCCGCACGCCGTGGCGCCGAGGGCGTGCTGATCGTGCACGAGACCGCGCCAGCCGCCTATGGCTGGGCCACGGTGAAGAGCTCGGGTACCTCGCCGCTGTTCGACATCGAACGCAGCCAGGCCGAGGCGATGGCGCAGCACACGCCGCTGCGCGGCTGGATGCAGCGCGAGCTGGCCGAGGCGATCTTCGCCGACGCCGGCCTCGACTTCGATGCGGAGAAGCGCAAGGCAATGCGTGCCGACTTTCGCCCGGTGGCGCTGGACAACGCCAAGCTGAGCGTGGATTTCGCGCTCAAGCGCGAGCAGGTGGTGACCCGCAACGTGGTGGCCAAGCTGCCCGGTGGCGAGCATGGCGACGAGGCGGTGATCTTCTCCGCGCACTGGGATGCGTTCGGTGTCGGCCAGCCCGACGCCAAGGGTGACCGCATCCGTCGTGGTGCGATCGACAATGCCACCGGCGTGGCCACGGTGCTGGAACTGGGCCGCGTGTTCGCCGCTGGCCCGCAGCCGCAGCGCACGCTGTACTTCGTAGCACTGACCGCCGAAGAGAAGGGCCTGCTGGGCGCCAGCTACTACGCCGCGCATCCGCTGGCGCCGCTGGACAAGACCGCTGCGGTGCTGAACATCGAAATGTTCAGCCCGGATGGCCCGACCCGCGACATCGCCTCGTGGGGCAAGGGCCGGGTGTCGCTGGAAGGCGACCTGGAACGCGTGGCCAAGGCCCGCGGCCGCAGCTACAGCCCGGATCCGAACCTGGAAGCCGGCTTCTTCTACCGCGCCGACCACTTCGCCTTTGCCCGCCTGGGCGTGCCAGCGATCACCATCGGCCCGGGCCTGGACAAGCTGGAAGGTGGGGTTGAAGCCGGGCGCGCGCTGCGCGAGAAGTACTTCGCCGACTGCTACCACCAGGCCTGCGATGCCTGGACGCCGAGCTGGGACCCGAGCGGCCACGCTGCCGACACGCTGCTGGTCTACGACCTGGGCGCCGAGCTGGCCAACAGCCGCCGCTGGCCGACGTGGGAAAAGGAATCGGAGTTCCGCGGCGCGCGCGACAAGAGCGAAGCGGCCCGCCGTTGAGGATCGGGATCGGCGGGGTGTCATGTCATTCCGCCGCGGGTAGAGTCGACTGATAGTCGACTATCGCGCGCAGCGCGGGTTTTTCGGTGCCGACCGAGAGAGCAGTCGACTAACAGTCGACTCTACCGATTGCCGATTGCCGATTACCGATTGCCGATCAGCGGCCGGCACTACCTGCGCCGGCGCAACAGCTTCCATGCGCCCCAGCCGCCGGTGGCGAGCGCTGCCAGATAGCACGCCACCATCGTGCGCAGGCCGACCAGCGATCCGCCGTTGACGCCGCGATGCAGGCGCAGCTGCAGCGAGCTGTGGCCGCTGCCCAGGTCCACTGCCAGCTGCAGCGCCAGTGCGGCGCAGAACAGCAGCAGGGCGACCCCGAAACCGATGCGTGGCCATGCGGCCTGTGCGCTGGGGCGGCGCAGCAGCCAGGCCAGTGCCGTGGCTGCGGCCAGCGTCACCGCGATCCACATCAGTGGAGGAGCGGGAGACGCAGCGGCCACCGGCAGTGCACCGGTGGCCGCGATCAGGGCAACGCGCTTACTTGCGGGTGCCGTCGAGCCAGTTCGGGCCCTTGTTTGTGAGGAAGAACACATAGACCACCAACGATACCGCGATCGTTGCGGTCACGTAGATGGCGAACCAGTCGACGTGGCCGGTCTTCAGCGCGCCCTGGTACAGCAACGGGGCGGTGCCGCCGAACAGCGAGTTGGCCAGCGCGTAACCCAGGCCTACGCCCAGCGCACGCACGTGGGTGGGGAACAGCTCGGCCTTCACCACCGCGTTGATAGACGTGTAGCCGGTGAGGATGACGAAGGCCAGTGCCAGGGTCAGGAAGGCCAGGGTGGCGTCATGCTGGTGCGGTAGCTGGGTGATCAGGTACCAGCTGTACAGCACGCCGCCGGCGCCGAAGAACACCAGCAGGGTCTTGCGGCCGATGATGTCAGACAGCCAGCCGCCGACCGGCTGCAGCACCATCAGGAAGGCCAGCACGCCCAGGTTGATCAGGGTGCCGGTCATCGGATCGTTGCCGGCGAAGGCGCTCTGGATCATCTTCGGGCCGTTCACCGAGTAGGTGTAGAAGGCCACGGTGCCACCAGCGGTGATCAGGAAGCACAGCAGCAGCGGCCGCCACTGGTGCACGAACAGTTCGTACATCGAACCGGATTTCTGTGCCTTGCCCTCGCGCGCGGCCTCGATGGACGACTCCGACAGCGATTCGTCCATGCCGCGGCGCAGCCAGAACACCACCACTGCGGCGACGCCACCGATGCCGAATGCGATGCGCCAGCCCCACTCGGAGATCTCCGGCTTGCCCCAGAAGGTCAGCATCAGCAGCAGGGTCAGCTGGGCCAGCACATGGCCGCCGACCAGGGTGACGTAGTGGAAGGAGGACAGGAAGCCGCGGCGGCCCGGGATGGCGGCCTCGGACATGTAGGTGGCGCTGGCGCCATATTCGCCGCCGGTGGCGAAGCCCTGCAGCAGGCGCGCGAACAGCAGGATCACGGCGGCCCAGATGCCGATGCTGGCGGCGGTGGGGGTGATGGCGATGAGGAACGAACACAGTGCCATCAGCGTGACCGAGACCGTCAGCGCCAGGCGACGGCCATGGCGGTCGGCGAAGCGGCCGAAGAACCAGGCACCAATCGGGCGCATCAGGAAGGTCGCGGCGAAGATCGCCCACACGTACAGGGTGGAGTTCTTGTCGTCCGGCGAGAAGAACTGCGATTCGAAGTACACGGCGAACACCGAGTACACGTAGACGTCGTACCACTCCACCAGGTTGCCGGCGGAGCCTTTGAGGGTGTTGGAGATCGAACGCCGCAGGGCGGCACGGTCGTTCGCGGGTACGGCAGGATGGGACGTGGTGCTCATCTGGGTGGGAATCCTCGATGCGGCGCGTCCGTGCGCAGGGAAAACGGCGCCCGGCCTTGGGGCGGCGCGGCCGGACAGCCCTCTTGGTACTGCATGGGCCGTCAACACGGGGTAGCAGACCAGAGCAGGGTGCATGGATGGATGACAGCGTGCCACCGTATGGGGTCCCGGACCATACTCAAAACGTCCTAGAATCCGCCTTCCCCCGGCTCCCTGGTGTGTCATGTCGGCTCCCCCCTCTTCGTCTGCGGCTGCCCCCCGGGGTGGCCTTGTTGCGCTGGCATTGCTGCTGGTCTACGTGGTCTGGGGGTCGACCTACCTGGGCATCGCCAAGGCCCTGCACGGGGGCGCGCTGCCGCTGACGATGGTGTCCGGCAGCCGGTTCATCATTGCCGGTGGCCTGATGTTCCTGGCCTTGCGCCTGTTCTGGAAGATGCCGAACCCGACCCTGCGGCAGTGGCGCAACCTGGGCATCATGGGCGTGACCATGCTGGTGCTGGGCAACGGCATGGTGGTGCTGGCCGAGCGCGAGGTGTCCTCGGGACTGGCAGCCACTGCGGTGGCCTCGGTGCCGCTGTGGATGGCGCTGTTCTCGGCGCTGCGCGGCCAGCACGCCAGCCGCGGTGAGTGGCTGGGCATCGCCATCGGCTTCCTCGGCGTGGTCTGGCTCAACGCAGGCAGCAGCCTGACCGCCTCGCCGACCGGGCTGGTGCTGCTGCTGATCGCGCCGGTCGGCTGGGCATTCGGCTCGGTGTGGGCACGCGGACTGGACCTGCCGGGCCCGTTCATGACCGCCGCCGGGCAGATGATCTGTGGCGGTGTGCTGCTGGTGCTGATCGGCCTGGCGGTCGGCGAGCGCCCGACCACGCTGCCCGATACCGGTGGCCTGCTGGCGATGGCCTACCTGTGCGTGTTCGGCTCCATCGTCGCGTTCACCGCCTACGTGTGGCTGCTGCAGAACGTGCGCCCGGCGCTGGCTGGCAGCTATGCATACGTCAATCCGGTCATTGCGGTGCTGCTGGGCGCGCTGCTCAACGGTGAGCGCTTCGGCTGGCGCGACCTGCTGGCGATGGCGGTGATTCTCCTGGGTGTGGTGGTACTGACGATGGCAAGGACGCGCAAGAAATGAGCATGGACGAGAAAGAACAGCGCCGTGGCCTGCTGGTCACGGCTTCCACCTTCGTCATCTGGGGTCTGGTGCCGGTGTACTGGCACCTGCTCAATGAGGTGCCATCGTTCCAGATCATCGCCCACCGCATCATCTGGAGCACCGTGCTGGTGCTGGGCTGGCTGCTGCTCAGCGCACGCCTGGGCTGGTGGCGGAAGATCGCTGCGCAGCCGCGCGCGCTGCCGATCCTGCTGGTCTCGAGCCTGACCATCGCCTTCAACTGGGGCCTGTACATCTGGGCGGTCAACGCCGGCCATGTGATCGAGACCAGCCTGGGCTATTTCATCAACCCGCTGGTGAACGTGCTGCTGGGCGTGCTGGTGCTGAAGGAGCGGCTGCGCCGCCTGCAATGGGTGGCGGTGGCGATGGCGGCAGTGGGCGTGGCCTGGCTGACCATCGATGCCGGCACACCACCATGGATCGCGCTGGGCCTGGCCTGTTCGTTCGGCCTGTACGGCCTGCTGCGCAAGCTGGTTTCGGTCGACCCGGTGGCGGGCCTTGGCGTGGAGAGCATGTACCTGTTCCTGCCGGCGCTGGGCTTCGCGATCTGGGCCGAAAATGGTCATGGTGGCGCGTTCTTCCACGGCTGGGGCTGGCGCAACGACCTGCTGCTGATCTTCGGCGGTGTGGTGACGGCGGTACCGTTGATTGGCTTTGCCTACGGCGTGAAGCGCATTCCGTTGTCACTGGTCGGCATCCTGCAGTACATCGCGCCGAGCCTGCAGCTGCTGCTGGGCGTGTTCTTCTTCCACGAAGCCTTCGACGCCGGCAAGGCGATTGGCTTTGCCGCGATCTGGGCCGGCCTGATCCTGTTCGTCGGCGACAACATCCGCACGATGCGCGCCAAGCGGTAGCACCGGGCCGGATCGACTGGCACGCATGAAAAAAAGAGCGGCGCCCCGGGGGGCGCCGCCCTGCTTCCATCCACCGCCAGGAGAGAGATGGCGGTGGCGGGAACGCGGGTGCAGGCTCAGAAGCGCTGCTGGTACTTCATGTACATGAAACGACCGATGTCGAAGCCGCCGTAGTAGACGAAGCTGCTGTTGGGCTGGCTGTACATGATCGGACCCTGGTGGTCGAACACGTTGTTCAGGCCCAGCGAGACGGTGCCGTCCCACGGCAGGGCGTAACGCACCTGCAGGTCGTGGAAGGTGTTCGAACCCACCTTGTTGGTCGGCGAGGCATCGGTGTAGGCCGAGCTGAAGCCCGGCATGTTGCACTCGTCCATGTAGGAGCACTTCTCCTTCATGCTGGAGTAGTAGCGTGCAGTCCAGCCGATGCCCAGGTTGCCGTACTGCCAGTCCAGGTTGAGGGTAGAGCGCACACGGAAGTTGCCACCCCAGCTGGTCAGCTGTTCCACCGGCGTGGTCGCGGCGTTGTCGTTGCGCTGCTCCAGATAGTCGGTATAGGTGGTGTTCCAGGTAACGGCGAACTTGCCGAACGCGGTTTCCGGCAGGCGGTAGCGCGCGCTGATGTCATAGCCGGCGGTTTCGCGGTAGCCGGCGTTGACCAGCGAACGGTCCAGCGTGTTGACCTGGCCGTTGCTGCTACGGGTGAAGCGGCCGCAGGCGGCGTCCGAGCCCTGCACGTAGCACTGTTCCAGGATGTTGGTGGCCGACTCGCCAACGATGGCGTTGTCGATGCGGATCTTCCACCAGTCCAGGCTGACGTCCAGGCCCTGCACGAAGTCGGGGCTGTAGACCAGGCCCACGGTCCAGGTCTTGGCGGTTTCCGGCTTCAGGTTCGGGTTGGAACCGGAGTTGAAATCGGTGGTGGCCTGCTGGCCCGGCTTGCTGGCCACGCTGCCGTCGCTGTTGAGCTGGCGGAAGTTGGCCGGCACCTTCAGGGCCTTGCAGCGTGCGGCAACGGCGGCGCTGGTGGCGGCAGTGCCGAACGAGGTATCGCACGGGTCGGTGAACGAGTCACGGCTGCTGACAGTGCCGCCGTACAGGTCGTCCACGGTCGGCGCACGGAAGCCGGTGCCGTAGGTGGCGCGCACCAGCAGGCTGTCGATCGGCTTCCACTTCACGCCGAACTTGCTGTTGGTGGTGGAACCGAAGTTGTTGTAGTCCGAGTAGCGACCGGCCACGTCCAGCGACAGTTCGCGGGCGAACGGCAGGTCGGCCAGCAACGGCACCTGCAGTTCCAGGTAGGCCTCGTTGAGCGAGTAGTTGCCGCGGGTCGGCTGGCCGCTGGTGCCGGCGATCTCGCCCTTCTGCACCTTCATGTCCGGCGTGTAGCTGGCCTCCTCGCTGCGGTGCTCGAAGCCCATCGCGGCCAGGATGTCGCCGGCCGGCAGGGTGAACAGCGAACCGGAGATGTTGCCGCTGGCGACCTTGGTGGTGCTCTGCATCTTGTCGACGAAGCGGGTGAACAGGTAGTCCTGCACGTCCTGGTTGCTCAGCGAGCCCGGGCCGGTGTAACCCATCGGGGCAGCCGGGTTCCACGGCACGCAGCCGGCGATCACCGCGCCCGGCGCACCGCAACGGGCCACGTTGCCGTCCATGAAGGACGGGCCGACGGCCAGGTTGACGTGCGGCTGGTACATGCTGCCGGTACCGATGCGCTCGCCTTCGTTGCGGTTGTACATGTAGTTGATGTTCCAGTCCCAGTACCGCGAACCGGTTTCGAAGCTGCCTTCCAGGCCGATGCTGGCGCGCTTGGTTTCCAGGTTGTTCTCGGTGCCGCGCGGCAGTTCCTCGGTGCGGTGCGCGAACAGCGCATCCTGGCCCCACAGGTTGAACGCGCTGTCCTTGGACAGGGCGGCACGGCTGCCATTGCGGGCCTGCGCGGCGCTGACCGAGTACGGGTAGCCGGCCAGGTGCTTGGTCGACTCGCGCTTGCTGTACAGCGCGTCGGCGACGATGCGCAGGTTGTCGGTGATCGAGAAGCCACCGTTGGCGAACACCGAGGTGCGCTCCAGGCCGGTCAGCAGGCTCATGTTCGACTTGGTGTTGGCACCATCGGCCGGGTCCGGCGCATGGAAGTTGCCGGCCTTGCTCGGGTCGCCGCCCGGACCCACGGTCAGGTTCTTGCCACCGACGGTGACGTAGCCCCACGGCGTGTTGCCGTTGAGGCCATCGTTCGGGTGGCGCGGGCCGTTGGTGTAACGGCTGAACTCGCGGTCCTTGCCCAGCACCTCGTCTTCCTTGGTGCGCTCGGCGCCCACGCTGAACCAGCCGCGCTCGAAGGTCTTGCCGAAGGTTGCACTGTATGCGCGCTTCTGGCCGTCACCCTGGCCGTACTGGCCGACATAGACGCTGGCCTCGCCACCATCGAAATTCTTGCGGGTGATGATGTTGACCACACCGGCGATGGCATCGGAGCCGTACAGCGCGGAGGCGCCGTCGGTCAGCACTTCCACGCGCTCGACGATGGACGACGGGATCGAGGCCAGGTCGGAGTAGCCGCCGGCGCTGACGCCCATGCGGCGGCCGTCGATCAGCACCAGGCTGCGTTCCGGGCCAAGGTTGCGCAGGCTGACGTACATGCCGCCGAAATCGCGCGAAGAAGTCAGCGACGAGGCGCGGCTCATGCTCGGCGCACCGGCGGCAGGAATGTCCTGCAGGATGTCGGCGACGTTGACGTAACCCTTCTTCTCGATCTCGGCGCGGTTGAGCGCGACCACCGGCTGTGCGGTTTCGACACTGGCCTGGCGGATGCGCGAGCCGGTGATTTCGATGCGGTCGAGGTTGGTCGGGGTATCGCCGGCGCTCTGTGCGAAGGCGGGGGTGGTGCAGCTGGCGGCCAGCGCGATGACGATCGCGTTGCGCAGCGGATTGGTTTTCAGGGACATCCGTGAAATCTCGTGTTTCAGTAAAAACATGCGCCCGTTTTATGGGCGCGTGAGGTGCTGCAAACCAACGTGGGGGGCGCGATTCTAGAATGTTTCCATTCGTAACTGTTTGTCTCGACGCCGCTGGAAGTGCGCGAAGATGAATCGCAACCAACAATCCACAGATGCACTGTGCGCAGCGTCACGCGCGCTGCGTTTGCGATGAGTAGAGGCATCGATAGCGGCACAGAACCGCCACGCTTGAGCGGTTGTGACAACACGCCGCAGTGCGCACTTGTACGCAGGTGCCTATCCGTTGCGATGCATCCACCCGCATGAAATGCTCTTCGCGCTGTCATCGAAAACAAGAGACGAAGGAATGATCCAGCTCGACGAAGCACGCCGTCGCGTGCAGGCTGCACTTGCCAGCGACGATGAGCCGGTTGCCATCACGCACGAGCATGAGATGGTCGAAGGCTGGCTGTTCTGCTTCCAGTCGCTGCGCTACCTGCAATCCGGCGAGATCTCGGACGCACTGGCCGGCAATGGCCCGATCTTCGTCGACAGGCATACGGGTGAGCAGCACGCGCTGGGCACGGCGTACGCGCCGGAGGAGGCTGTTCGCCGGCATTTGGCCCTGCGGCACCCACCATCCGATGTTGCGGCGATGGATGCCTGAGTTCAGCAACGAAAAAGGGACGAAGCCTTCGCTCCGTCCCCCTGCGTGATGCGCAGTCCACCGCTGCATGATGCTCAGGTTTCGCGCAGCGCCGTAGTGATCGGCAAGCGCGCCGCGCGCAGCGCCGGGAACAGGCCGCCGACCAGGCCGATGCCCAGTGCCCATTTCAGGCCGGTCCACAGCAGTTCCGGTGATACGTGGAACTTGAACACCACCGCGCTGAAGTTGCTGCCGATGGTGGACACGCTGTAGCCATTGAACAGCAGCCATGCAACCGCACAGCCGAGCAGGCCACCGAGCAGCGCCAGCAGCATCGTTTCCAGCATCACGGCCGTCACCACCGGCAGGCCGCGGAAGCCGATCGCACGCATGGTGGCGATTTCGCGGGCGCGCGTGGCCACGGCCGCATACATGGTGTTGAGCGCGCCGAACACCGCACCGACCGCCATGATCGTGCCGATCACCTTGCCCAGGATGTCGATCAGCTTGGTCAGCCCGCCGCCCTGCTTGCTGTAGTAGACGCGGGTGGTTTCCACGTCCAGCTTCAGGCGTGGGTCGGCAGCGACGGCCGCCTTGAACTGATCGAAGCCGGCCTTGCCATCGGTACGCACGCTGATCGACTGCCAGGCGCTGCGCTGGTAGGTGGTGGCCAGCGTATCGGCGTCGGTCCACAGTTCCGAATCATGCGCATCGCCAGTGGCGAACACACCGACCACGGTCCAGGTCTGGTTGCCCAGCGTCAGCGTCCTGCCGACCTCCATGTCGCGGAACTGGCCCTTGGCGCCCTGGCCGACCACGATCTCGCGCAGCCCGGTGGCGAACTTGCGGCCCTCAACGATCTTGACCTTGTCATGCACCGCCCACGCCTGCGGGCCGACGCCGCGGAACTGCGCGTTGACGTCGGTGCCATCGGACTTGGACACCAGGTTGACCACCTGCGACAGCTCCGGTGACAACAACGGCCGGCCCTGCGCATCGCGGCTGATGCCGGGCAGGGTGGACAGCATGGGTACCTGTTCGCGGGTGATCACCGAGTTGGTCTCGGCCTGCGAGCCACCGCGCAGCACGATGGCAGTGGTGTCATCGCCGGTGTTGTTGAGCGTGGCCTGGAAGCCTTCGCCCATCGCCAGCATCGCCACCAGCACGCCGACCACGCCAGCGATGCCGACCACGATCACCGAGGACGCGCCCCAGCGCTGCGGCAGGCTGGCAACGCCGATGCGGGTGGCGGCCAACGCCAGCCGTCCACCGCGGGTCAGCAGCAACCACAGGGCCACCAGCACGGCCACGGCCAGCACGCCGATCCACGGCAGGCTGATCCACAGCACCAGGCCGACCGCCAGCAGCAGCACCGTCACGCCGTTGCCCAGCCACTTCTTGAGTTTGCTCTTGAACATGTCTGTGTTCTCCTCAGCGACCGGCCAGTGCGTCGACGATCTTCAGGCGCTTGGCACGCAGCGCTGGCAACAGGCCGACGATGATGCCGATCACCACGATCAGGCCCAGCCCCATCAGCCAGGTTGGCGTCGGCACGTGCGGCGGCAGCATGCCCATGCTCTTCGGGCCGATGGCCGGCAGGATCAGGGCGGCCAGGCCCATGCCGATCAGGCCGCCCAGGCCGATCAGCAGCACCGACTCCACCATCACCAGGGTCAGCACAGTGCTGTCCTTGAAGCCCAGCGTTTTCAGCGTGGCCAGCTCCGGCACGCGCTCGCGCACGGCCTGCGCCATGGTGTTGCCGGTCAACAGCAGCAGGGTGAAGAACACCGCGCCCATGATCGAGGTGACGATCATGCCGATATCCGCGAACTGCTTGACGAAGGCCTGCTGGAACGCCGATTCGGTCTGGGTCTTGGTCTCGTGGTCGGAGTTGGCCGAGATCGCATCGATCGCCTGTGCCACCCGCGAGGAATGGTCCGGGTTGTCCAGCGTCACCGTGTACCAGCTCACCTGGTTCTTGATGTAGTCGTTGGATTCATCGAAGTATTTCCAGTTCATCATCAACTGGCGTTCTTCGTTGGCGGCCAGCGCACGGTCCTTGGAACGGTAGATGCCCTTGAGCACCAGCGGCCAGTCGTTGCTGCCGCCACGCGGGAAGATCGTCGCCTGCAGCGGGATGGTATCGCCGATCTTCCAGCCGAACTGCTTGGCCAGGGTTTCGCCGACGATGGCGCCGGTGCGGGTCTGCTTCCAGTCCTCCAGTTGTGCCGGATCGATCTGCAGCTCGCGGTAGACATCGAAGTAGTTGGGTGACACCGAGAAGTTCGGGAAGAAGTTCTTCGGGTCCTGGTAGATGCCACCAAACCACATGCCATAAGCCACGTCACGGACGCCGGCCACCTGCCGAACCTGTGCTTCCAGCCGGATCGGCAGTGACTGGGTGATCGACAGCCGCGAGGCCACCACCAGGCGGTTGGCGCCTTCCACGCTGCCACCCGACGAGAACGCCACGCGCACCGAATCGAGCATGCCGAACAGCAGGAACGCGGCCACCACCGACAGCAGGGTCAGCAAGGTGCGCGTGCGGCTGCGGAACAGCTGCGCCCACACCAACGAGAAGTATTTCATCGCTGTGGCCTCCGTCAGTGGGCCAGCGGCGCGTCGGCCAGCTCGCCCTTGTCCAGGTGCACCGTGTGCGTGGCGTACTCGGCGGCCTTCGGGTCATGGGTGACCATGATGATGGTCTTGCCGTGCTCGCGGTTGAGCTGCTGCAGCAGGCCGAGGATCTCCTCGGCCGATTGGCGGTCGAGGTCGCCGGTTGGTTCGTCGCAGATCAGGAAGGTCGGATCGGAGACGATCGCGCGGGCGATCGCCACGCGCTGCTGCTGGCCGCCGGACAGTTCATTCGGGCGGTGGCTGCGACGGTCGGCCAGGCCGACCAGGGTGAGCGCGATTTCGGCATTGCGGCGGCGCTGCGCCGCACTGAGGTGGGTCAGCAGCAGCGGCAGTTCCACGTTCTTCTGCGCGGTCAGCATCGGCATCAGGTTGTAGAACTGGAATACGAAGCCGACATGGTGGCTGCGCCACGTCGACAGCTGGCCGCCACTCATCTGGTCGATGCGCTCGCCCTCGATGCTGATCTCGCCGCCAGTGGGGCTGTCCAGGCCGCCGATCAGGTTGAGCAGGGTGGTCTTGCCCGAACCGGACGGGCCCATCAGCGCGACGAAGTCGCCGCTGGCGATGTCCAGGTCGATGCCATGCAACACCTGCACTTGCTCGGGGCCACGCTGGTAGGTCTTGGTGATGTTGCGCAGTGAAACCAGGGTCGACATGGGTGGTTCTCCACGGGAGGCGGGAAACGGGGAAGCGCACCTGCGGCGGCCGCAGGCGTGCGTCGAGCGATGCTGCTGGCCGCGCCCACGGGCGCCAGGCCGTTACTGCGCTTGTTTCTGTTGCACCTTGGCGCCATCGCGCAGGGTGTCCGGCGGGTTCACCACCACCGATTCACCTGCGCTCACGCCCTTGAGGATCTGGCGGTCCTTGCCCATCGCCTGGCCGGCCTCGACCGTGCGCTGCTGCACGCGGCTCTCGTCACCCAGCACGAAGGCCACCGAGGCACCGTCGCGCTGGACCACGGCGCCGCCCGGCACGCGCACGCCCTGCGGCTTGGCCACGGCCTGCGGCTGCGCCTGTTCCAGGAAGCTGACCCGCACGCCCATCTCCGGCACGATGCGCGGGTCTTTCACCTTCAGCGCCACGCGCACCTTCACCGTGGCCTTGCCGCGGTCGGCGGTGGGGATGATGGCGATCACCTCGCCGGGAATCTTCCATTCCGGGTAGGCGTTGAGCGTGGCTTCCACCGGCATCTTCGGCTGCACGCGGCCGATGAAAGCCTCGCCGACCTCGACTTCGATCTCCAGCGAGTCCATGTCCACGATGGTGCCGATGCCGGTACGGGTGAACCCACCACCCGCCGACAGCGGCGAAACGATCTCGCCGGGCTGCGCCGCCTTGGCGGTGACCACGCCGGAGAAGGGCGCGCGCACGATGTTGTTGTCCACACCCAGGTCGGCGATGGCCAGCTGGTCGTGGGCGACCTTGACGTTGCGCTGAGCCGTTTCCAGCTGCGCACGCAGGCTGTCGCGCTGGGCCACGGCCTGGTCGTACTGCGAACGTGACACCAGCTGCTGGCCGACCAGTGCCTGCAGGCGGCTGGCTTCGGCGGCGGCCTGCTTCTGCTGCGCCTCCAGCCCGGCCACCTGGCTGCGTGCGGCCTGCAGCTGCGAGGCATACAGGCTGCGCTGCGCATCGGCATCGATCGGGTCCAGCGTGGCCATCACCTGGCCGGCCTCGACCCGCATGCCTTCTTCGATCATCACCTCGCGCACCTTGCCGGTGATCTTGGCCGAGACCGTGGCCATGCGCCGGGCGACCACGTAGCCACTGGCGTCGAGCACCGAACTGCTGGCGCTACCCTGCTGGATGGCCACGGCCGGCGCGGTTTCCACCTCCACGGCCGGCGCACGGCCGAACAGGAACGCCACGGCAGCGGCGATCAGCAGCACGACCACGATGGTCGCGATCCACAACCAACGGCGACCACCGCCGTTGCTGCCACCACCGGAGGCGGGCGGCGGCGACTTGCGGTCGATACGGAGTTCCTTCAACAGCTCGGCAGAAGCGTTCATTCGTTCCATCACAGGCGTTCGGGCGGGTGTGGCCGGAAGCGCGGACGGCGGCGGTTCCGGCGGTGGAGCGTGCGGCACAGCATGAAGGCAGGCACAGCGATGACGGCAGTGACAGCTGTCACCCGATGACACTGACGGCGGCAACTGCGAAATGTGACCGCGGCGGCACAGGATGGCAACGTCCCCGCTGCCGGTACCGCTCATGGATCCGACCACCCCATCGCTGGCCCGCTGCAGCGGTACCGCCAAGCGTACCGTGATCTGCGGCGGGTTGCGCCGGTGCCACCTTGCCGGCGGTGGCGCCTGCGCGCAGCCAGCCGAACTGGCATGATCGGCGGCGATCATCCCCGCCTGGAACCGCCTGTGCCGTCCACCTGGCTTGCCTCCCTGCTGCGCCCCGCGCCGGACTCGGCGGTGGCCGAGACGCTGCGCCGGGGAAAATCACCCTGGAGCGAGGCGATCCACCTGCTGTGGTCGGTGTGGATCTTCCTGACGCCCTTGCTCGGCCATGGCTTCACCCTGCGCTGGCTGCTGCTTACAGTGGCCAGCTATCCGGTGTTCCTGCTGCTGTACGCCAAGGTGATGGTGGCGCCACGCCATCACGCGCCGCGCTATGCCCTGGGCCTGATCGGGATGTCGCTGGTGCTGCTGCCGTGGTACCCGTCCGGGTTGACCTACTTCGTGTTCGGCTGCGTGCTGCTGCGGGTGAGCGGACGCGGTGGCTGGTGGCAGTACCTGCTGCAGCTCACTGGCCTGAACCTCCTGTTCTGCGGCCTCGCACTGCTGTTCCAGTACCCGTGGCAGAGCCTGGTCTGGATCCCCGCCGTGTCCTATATCGTCGGGTTGGTCGTGAACGTGGAGGCACTCAACCAGCAGAAGGATGCGGCACTGCAGCTGTCGCAGGACGAGGTGCGGCGGCTCGCAGCCACCGCCGAGCGCGAACGCATCGGCCGCGACCTGCACGACCTGCTCGGCCATACCCTGTCGTTGATCACGTTGAAGCTGGAACTGGCCCGCAAGCTGCACGATCGTGGCGACGCGCGGGCGCGGCAGGAAATCGGCGAGGCCGAGGCCATCGCCCGCGAAGCGCTGGCGCAGGTGCGCAGCGCGGTCACCGGTATCCGCGCCAGTGACCTGGCCGGTGAGTTGGCGTCGGCGCGGCTGCTGCTGGAGTGCCAGCAGGTCCACCTTCAATACGCACCACCACCGGCGATGCCGGTGGATGTCGAACGCGGTCTGGCGCTGGTGCTGCGCGAGGCCGCGACCAACATCGTGCGCCATGCACAGGCGACACAGGCACGGGTGGAATTCATGCTGGAAGGACGCATGCTGGCGATGCAGATCCGCGATGATGGTCGTGGCGGCGTGCAGGCCGAGGGCAACGGGTTGTGCGGCATGCGCGAACGCGTGGCCGCCCTGGGGGGCAACCTTCAGGTTCAGTCCGCAAAGGGCGAGGGCACGCTGCTGACCGTGCGCGTGCCACTGGCTGCCGCGACCACACCGTTGCCGCCAGGCACGCCGTCGTCGCTGGTGCAGGACGGTGCCGCATGATCCGCATCCTGCTGGCCGAGGACCAGGCGATGGTGCGCGGCGCACTGTCGGCGCTGCTGGGGTTGGAGCCTGATATCGAGGTGCTGGGCAGCGCCGCCGACGGCGAAACCGCGTGGCGCATGCTGCAGCAGCTGAAGCCGGACATCCTGGTCACCGACATCGAGATGCCGGGCCTGTCCGGGCTGGAGCTGGCGCAGCGCATCGCCCGCCATGAGCTGCCGATCAAGGTGGTGATCGTGACCACCTTCGCCCGCGCCGGTTTCCTGCGCCGCGCGCTGGAGGCGGGCGTGCTGGGCTACCTGCTGAAGGACGCACCGGCCGAGAACCTGGCCGATGCACTGCGCAAGGTGAAACAGGGCATCCGTGCGATCGACCCGCAGCTGGCGCTGGATGCGTGGTCGCAGGCCGATCCGCTGACCGACCGCGAGCGCCGTGTGCTGCGTCTGGCAGGGGAGGGCCGAACCGCCAGCGAGATTGCCGAGCAGCTGGGGTTGTCGCACGGTACGGTGCGCAATTACCTGTCCGAGTGCATCGGCAAGCTGGGTGTGGCCAACCGGATTGAGGCCTATCGGCTGGCGCGACAGAAGGGGTGGTTGTAGCGGCGGCCTGCTTTTCCCGGTGATGTCATTTCCGCGACCGCGGAGGGGTGTCACTTTCTTTGCGCGCAAAGAAAGTAACCAAAGAAACGCTCCGCCGGCCGCGAGCCGACGTGCTGCGCACGCCGGTGCCCTGCGCTCCTCGGCCCGCCGAGGGACGGCGCGGAACTCGCTGCGCTCAGACACCCGCGCCTCTTCGCCCTCGCCGGTCCTGCGGTGCTCGGCTCGCTCAAGGCGGACTGGAAGGTCAAGATCAACGGCAACAGCATCCACGCATGGCGTGGATCTACTGGGTGCAGCTGTCGCTCTTGATGTTGGGTCCGCCTTGAGCGAGCCGAGCATCGCAGGGGAATCAGGGGCGAAGAGGCGCCGGTGTTTGAGCGTAGCGAGTTCGGCGCCGTCCCCTGATTCACCGAGAAGCACAGGGCACCGGTGCGCAGCACCGGCTCGCGCTCTGGCGGCGCGTTTCTTTTGGTTACTTTTCTTTTCGCGCGAAAAGAAAAGTGACACCCCACCGCAGTCGCGGAAACGATCCGCCGGGAATTCCCGGCGAACCCGATCAATCCTTCCCGCGCGCCATCGCCTGGAACACCCCGTCCCGCCGCACCCACAGGTGGAACAGCGCCGCACCCACGTGCATCAGCACCGTTGCGAACAGCACGTAGGCCAGCAGACTGTGCGCATTACGCAACGCGGCGTACAGCGCCGGTGTGTGTGGCACGATCGGCGGCAGGTGCAGGCCGCCCCACAGCACGATCGGGTAACCGCCTGCCGACAGCATCGCCCAGCCGATCAACGGCATCGCCAGCATCAGCGCATACAACATCCAGTGCGAGGCCTTGGCCGCCAGCACCTGCCAGGCGGGCAGGTCGGAAGGCAGCGGCGGCGGGCGATGGCGCAGCCGGTTGTACAGGCGCAGCAGCACCAGCACCAGGATGGCGATGCCCAGCGGGCGGTGCAGGTCGATCAGCATTGGCCGCAGGTGCAGTGAGGCGACCATGGTCACGCCGATGAACAGCATGGCGATGATCATCAGTGCCATGGACCAGTGCAGCACCCGCGCCAGCAGGTTGAAGTGGCCGTTGCCGATGCTCATCGTGCGGCCTCCTTCGGTTGTTCGACGTTGCCGGTGGCGCGCTCGCGTTCGCGGCGGTTGAAGGACTGCGAATAGACGGCCGAGCGCGCGGCCAGGATCGGATCGTCACTGCCGCGCACGCCGCTGGGCAGGATCAGCGGATCGAAGTTGATCTGGCCGCAGGCGCCCTGTTCCTGCGACTGCATGCGGTCCAGGCTGAGCACGCCCGCCACTACCTGGTCACGCGACTCGGGCCATGGCACCGACGGATCATCGATGGCATCGCCGGGCTCGGCGGTGGTCACGACCAGGTTCCAGCGCACCGGGCCGTTGGCCAGGCGCTGCTGCAGTTCCTGGCTGAGGAAATCGACGCTGGCCTGCTTGCGCGTTTCCGCATCCATCTCCACCACCGGCGCCTGCGGCTGCCAGCGCCAGCGCACCGCGCGCTTCTGGCCCTGCGCATTGGCGAACCAGAAGCTGTTGACGCTGTTGAAGGTGGTGTCGGCCCAGCTGCTGGTCCACGGCGCCGTCTTGGCCCACTGCTGGAAGGCCTGCGCACTGGGGTACTTCGCCAGCACCGCAGCCATCTTCTGCGGGTCGGGCTTGCCGGTGGCCGGGTCGGGAATGGAAGCGCGGGTCTGCTCGTAGAACGCCTCGGCGCTGGGCACCGCGAAGAACGGGAAGCTGTTCATCGCCATGCGCCATTCCTGCCCATCATCGCTGACCATCTGCACCGCCAGGCTGCGCACGCGTGCAGTGTTGTCGGCGCCGTACGGGTCGCCGCCGCCGATCGACAGGCGGCCCATCACCGGCACGCGGCGCTGCGAGAACACCCGTGCACTGGACAGGGTGCGGGCCTGCGCACTGGGTTCGAACCAGCCGCTCACGCAGATGCCCTTGCTGTGCGCGCGGCGGAAGCCCGGGTGGGCCGGGCCGGTGGCCTCGATGGTATCGGTGAAGTGCTGCGCGGTGAGGCGGTCGCCCATCCAGCCGGCCAGCCAGGCAAAGGCCAGCGCCACGGCACCCAGGATGAGCGCGATCAGCGCGATCCAGAGCAGGGGGGAATGCCTGCGCGGTGTGCCCGGCGTCTGGCCGGCACGGGTGTAGCCGAAGAGCGACATGGTCGGAGTCCTGCCTTCACGGAGCGTGTGGGTGGTCGACCCACACATCCTCGCAGAACCCTTCCAGGCCCGGTATTCAAATTTTCGTCAAGTTTGCCGGGGACGGCGTGCCGACCAAGGCCGGCACCCACCCGGTCAGCTGTAACGCGCCTTCAACATCGCCCACGCCGAGCGCAGCGCCAGCGCTTCGCCACCGGCCGGACGGCCCGGGCGTTCACCGTCGTTCCAGGCGTACACGTCCAGGTGCGCCCAGCGCTGGCCGTCTTCGAGGAAGCGCTCCAGGTACAGCGCGGCGGTCACCGAGCCGGCCATGCGCGAACCGGCATTGGCCAGGTCGGCAATGCCGCTGCTCAGATAGCGCAGGTAGGGCCGCCACAGCGGCATGCGCCAGACCGGGTCACGGGTTGCGTCGCCGGCCTGCAGCCACTGCTGCGCCACCGTGTCGTCGTTGCTGAAGAGCGCCGGCAGATCCGGACCCAGCGCGATGCGTGCGGCACCGGTGAGCGTGGCGAAATCCAGCACCAGGTCCGGCTTCTGCTCACCGGCGAAGGTCAGCGCGTCGCACAGGATCACGCGGCCTTCGGCATCGGTGTTGTCGATCTCCACGCTCAACCCCTTGCGGGTGGCGATCACTTCGCCGGGGCGGAACGCATCCGGACCGATCGCATTTTCCACCGCCGGCACCAGCAGCGTCAGCCGCACCGGCAGTCCGCGCGCCATCACCAGGCCGGCCAGGGCCAGCGCGTGCGCGGCGCCGCCCATGTCCTTCTTCATGTTGCGCATGCCGTCGGCCGGCTTGATGTCCAGGCCGCCGGTATCGAAGCACACGCCCTTGCCGACCAGCACCAGTGCCGGGTCGGTTTCCTTGCCCCAGCGCAGCACCACCAGGCGCGGCGCACGGTGCGAAGCGCGGCCCACGGCGTGGATGGCCGGGAAGTTCTGCTTCAGCAGTTCATCGCCGGTGATCGCCTCGACCTGCGCACCATGTGCATCGGCCAGTGCACGCGCGGCGTCTTCCAGCTGCTGCGGCCCCATGTCTTCGGTCGGGGTGTTGACCCAGTCGCGCACGCGCAGGCTGGCGGCGATCAGGTCGGCCACTTCGCCGGACGGTGCGGCCACCAGCTGCGCCGGGGCGCGGTTGCGCTTGCGGTAACGGTCGAAGCGGTAGCTGCCCAAGCCCCAGCCCAGCTGCAGCAGCGCCTGTTCGGCGGCAGGCAGTTCATTGGCCAGCTGCCAGACACTGCCTTCCGGCAGCGCGTGCGGCGCATGCGCATAGCTGTAGGCATCGGCGCGATCACCGACACCGATCACCGCGCCGGCCAGGCCCTCACTGCCGGGCAGCAGGGCCACGCTGTGCGCACCGGCAGTGAAACCCTGCGAGGCCAGCCAGGCCTGGGTGGCGGCCGGTTGGCCGTCCTTCCAGGCGGCGAACTGCTCGCGGTCCAGCACGTACAGCGGCAGCGCCGCGGTGGTGTCGGCGGTGAAACCAGTGATCTCGCTCATGCGTCAGGTACTCCGGGATGCGGCGGCGTCGAGGTTGGCGTCCAACCAGTCGGCCAGGCCGGTGAGGGTGTCGAACTGCAGGTCCGGCTGCAGTTTCGGATGGGTCCAGGTGGCTGCTTCGCGGTTGATCCAGCACCCGCGCAGGCCGGCGGCGATCGCCCCGGCCACGTCCATTTCGGCGTGGTCGCCGACATGCAGTACCTGTGCCGGCGCCACACCCAGTCGGGTGCAGGCGGCGTGGAAAATGCTTGCCTCCGGCTTGGCCGCGCCGTGTTCGCGCGCGCCCAGCTGGAAGGCGAAATGATGCGCCAGGCCGATCCGCTCCAGATCGGCGTTGCCGTTGCTCAGCGCTGCCACCGGCACCCGCGCGGCAATCCGCGCCAGCGCATCGATCGCATCGGGATAGCACTCGACCTGATTGCGTGCGGCGTAGAACGCTTCGTACGCTGGCTCCAGCAGATCGAGGCTGGCGCCACTGGCGTGCAGCGCTTCGTGCAGGGTCAGCCGGCGCAGTGCGCTCAGGTCGTGATGGAGGTGCGGATGGGCGTGGTACAGGCGCTCGCGCAGTTCGCGCATTGCCGCCACCGGATACATCTTGGCCGTGGCGGGGCTGTTTTCACGCATCCACTCGTGCAGGACCAGGTCGATGCGGGCGCCGATCGGAGCGAACGGCCACAGCGTGTCGTCAAGGTCGAGGGTGATGGCTTGGACGGGGAAATTCACCCCGCCATTCTACCCCTGCCCGCGCGGGCTTTCATTCCAGCAGGCGTGCCCAGCCCTGCATGCCGTCCAGGCGTGCCAGCACCAGCTTGATGCACACCAGCAGCGGCACCGCCAGCAGCAGCCCGATCATGCCCCAGGCCCAGCCGAACACCATCAGCGCCAGGATCAGCACCAGCGGCGACAGCTTCATCCGACGGCCCAGCACGATCGGGGTCACCATCTGCCCTTCCAGTGTGTGCAGGCCCAGGTAGGCGGCTGCGGGCAGCAGGGCCTGCAGCGGGTCGCGGAACTCGACGAAGCCCATCAACAGCATCAGCGCCACGCCGATCAGCGGACCCACATACGGCGCAAAATTCAGCAGCGCGGCCACCGTGCCCCACAGCAGCGCTTCCTGCAGGCCGATACCGAGCAGCATCAGCACGCCGGCGAACACCAGCCCGACCAAGGTGTTGATCACGCTGATGGTCAGCACGTAACGCGAGACCTCGCGTTCGATCGAACGCAGGATGTCGGTAGTGAAGCGCTGCTGCTGGCGGTTGGGGAACAGGGCGATCGCCGCGCGCTGCAGGCTCTGCCCGTAGATCATGAAGAACAGCGTCAGCAGCACCACGGCCAACACCGAGGCAGCCAGCCGCGGTGCACGGGTCAGCATGCGGTAGGGGTCGTCGAGCTGGGTGCGGATCACCTGCACCTTGTGGTTGCTGTCACCGCCGGCCACACGGGCGAAGTTTTCCGCCGCCTGGTTGGCCTGCTGCACCGGCTTGGTCAGGTTCTGCACCTGGCGGGCGACCTTGCGCAGCTGCTGCGGTGCTTCCTGCGCCCATTCCATCGCCGGTCCGATCAGCTGCACGGCCAGCGAACCGGTCACGCCCAGGCCCGCACCGAGGATCAACAGCGCGCCCAGCGCGCGCGGGATCCACAGCTTCTGCAGCAGGCGCAGGATGGGATTGCCGACCAGCGCGAAGAACATCGCAAGCAGCACCGGCAGGATGATGTCCTGCGCCGCCCATAGCGTATAGCCCACGGCCAGGGTCGCCAGCACAACCAGCGACATCGGTCCGCGTGGGCGCGACGGGGGCGGCAGCGGTGCCTCGGATGCGTCGTGGCCGGCCGGTGACGGGGACAGGGAGGACTCGCTCATCGACGCATCAGCCGGAAAGGGGAGCGCATTATCCGCCGGCCGCGACCGGCGCGGCGGATTCCAGGGATCAACGTTCGGACAGCTCGGTGGCCGCCTCGGCCGGGCGCGGTTCGCGCAGGTCCGGTTCCGGCTCCGGCTCCGGCACAGCTCGCGCTGCCGCTGCGGGCCGTGCTTCAGCGGCGGAGGCCGCTGCGTGTGCCTGTTCGCTGGCATCGCCGGCTTCTTCGGCCGCATCGTCGGCGGTGGCCGCCGCCTGCGCCGCCATCGCCGTGGCGAACGCCGCCTGCGCACTGGCGAACAGGTTCGAGACCGAACCCACCATCTGCAGCCAGCGCGCACCGTTGACCTTGCCCGGCATTTCCAGCTTGCCGGCAATGAAGCCACCGGCCAGGCCCACTACCACGATGCGTAGTGGCGACCAGCCCTGGCGCCAGACCTGGCCGAGCGTGGACCAGTGGTCCTGGGTCTCGACCAGACGCACGGTTACCACCTGTTCGCAGCGCTTCACCCGACGCTGCAGCGCACCGAACTTCATGGCTTGCCCTCTGGCAGCTCCACATCGGCATCGGGGTCGTCTTCGCTGGGCTCGTCGAACAGGCCCAGGCGGGACAGCTGGCGCCGGGTGGCGTGCATGCCGGTGTGGTGGAAGAAGTAGGACACCCGCCAGATCGCATAACCGGTGACGGCCAGGCTCAGCAGCGAGGTGATCAGCAGTGCCTGCAGCCAGCTCAGGCCCCAGCTTTGCAGCAGCGCGATAAGGGTGGCGGCCATCAGCAGCCAGGCCGACGCACCAAATACGATCGCTACGCCGGCCCAGGCCAGCGCGCGGCCGAAGGCACTGCGTGCCAGCGCGAAGTCGGCCGAGGCCAACCGGCGCAGCGAACGCAGCGAGTGCTTGGCCGAGTCGGCAGCGGCACGACCGGCCGCGCCGACCTGGCGGATGCTCTCATCCAGCGGCGGGGTAGCCGCCGGATCAGGGGCTTGCGCGTTGTCTTCGCTCACGCCGCGGCTTACTTGTCGCTGCTGCCGCGGGCCAGCTTGGCGATGATCCAGCCGGCCGCGAAGGCAACACCGAACGAGGCCAGCGGACGCTCACGGATCAATTCGGCGGCGCTGTCGATCAGGTCCTTGCCCTTGTCCATCAGCGCATCGACCTGCTCCTTGGCGGCGGCACCACCAAACTCGGCAGCGGCCAGGCCGGACAGTGCACTGTCGGACAGTTCAGCCTTGACGTTGGCCTTGCCGATGCGCAGTTCGTCGGTCGCGGCACCGGTGGCGCCCTTGATCGCACCGCCGGCGGCGCTGGCGGCCTGCTTCAGGTGGGAACCGGCTTCACCCAGGTGTTCCTTCAGGTTCTCGGTATTGGTGGGGCTCATCGAATCACTCCTGTTGCGATGGGGGAACGGCGTCGGCGGTGCCGACCTGGACTGACAGCAATAGCATTGCCGGGGTATAGGGGGTGTTACGGCAGGGCGATCAGCGCATCACGAGCTGGCCCTGCTGCTGGCCGTTGTTGCGCAGCACGCGCACCACCAGGGTCGGCGGGCGTTGCTGGAAGTTGGCGCGCCAACTGGCCAGGTCGGCGAATTCGCCCACGGTGGCGTCGGTGATGATGTCGCCCTGCTGCAGGCCGTTGCTGGCAGCGCGGCTGCCGCGCTTGACCTCGCTGACCAGCACGCCGCCGACACCGGATTGGCGCAGTGACTCGGGCAGGTCGACGAAGGTCGCGCCGGTCAGGCGCGGGTCCAGGCTCTCACCGGTGACCGCGCGCGCCTGTTCCTTCAGTGTCGCCTTGATCTGCAGTGGCTTGCCTTCGCGGCGTACGTCCAGCGTCATCGCGCTGCCGACGGCCGCCAGGCCTTCCACGTTGTGCAGGGCCTCGGCGCTGTCCACGCGCTGGCCGTTGGCCGACACCACCACGTCGCCCGGCTTCAGCCCGGCTGCGGCGGCGGCCGAGCCGGCCAGCACGCGGGTGATCAGCGCACCGCGGGTTTCGCCCAGGCCCAGGCCCTGCGCGATCTGCGCGGTCAGGTTCTGGCTTTCCACGCCCAGCGTGCCGCGCACCACCACGCCGTGCTTGACCAGCTGGTCGACCACGCTGCGCGCCAGGTTGGAAGGAATCGCCAGGCCCAGGCCGATGTTGCCGGCCATGCTGCCCTGCGGGTTGAAGCTGGCGGTATTGATGCCGACCAGCTGGCCCTGCAGGTCGACCAGCGCGCCACCGGAGTTGCCCGGATTGATCGACGCATCGGTCTGGATGAAGTTCTGGTAGCCCAGCCCGCGGATGCCGCTGCGGCCCACCGCCGAAACGATACCCGAGGTAACGGTCTGGCTGAAGCCGAACGGGTTGCCGATGGCCACCACGAAGTCGCCTACGCGCAGCTGGTCGCTGTTGCCGAGCTTGATGTCGGTCAGGTTCTGCGCCGGGATGCGGATCAGCGCGATGTCGGTATCGCGGTCCGAGCCGAGGAACTCGGCCTTGACCGTGCGCCCGTCCGCCAGTGTCACCTGTACGTCATCGGCGTTGTCGATGACATGGTGGTTGGTCAGCACCAGCCCCTCCTTGGCGTCGATGATCACGCCCGAGCCCAGCGATTCGTTGATGCGTTCCTGTGGGATATCCGGGAACAGGCGGCGGAAGAACGGGTCGTTGAAGAAGGGGTTGCGCACGCGCACCACCTGCTTGGTGTTGACACTGACCACCGCCGGCATTGCCTTTTCCAGCATCGGTGCCAGCGACGGCACCGCCTGACCGGCCACCGAAGCCGGCAAGGCCGCCGTGGTCGGCAACACCGCCGGCAGCGGCGCGGCGTCGGCACGGTTGTCCATGTGGGCATTGATGCCGGTGGCAACGAAGCCACCGAAGGCGGCGGCGATTGCGAGCGTGAGCAGGGTAGGAAGCGGTCGCATGGGAGTCGGTTCGCTGGCGTGGGTGGGGGCGGTACGGCCCTACGGTAGAACAAGCTGAATGAGTGTGTCGCGATCTGGATAAATGCGCCATGAAAACGCCATGCCCGGAACCCGGGCCAACATCGCTACCGTGGGCCGCAGGCGGCAACGGCGGAGGTTCCTCGCACTGTGCCGACGTCTGCCCAAGCGCGTGGGTATGCAGGCCGATGCTTGCGCAGTTCTGCGCATCCCGATGCCGCGATGCGCCATATCGCATGCCTTTCGCTACGTCCGGGCGGGTGTGCGCACGCAGCCCCTGCCGCTGCCCGTATCGTGCGGCGCAGCACTGAAAAAAAGGGGTTTCCCGTCAACACATCGTACTCGCGAGGGTACCCGACTACACCATTGCCGTCGCATCAGATGCGATTGCTCGTGCGTGCCCCGTTCCACGATCGTCAATGTCGGTATAGCATCGCCCCGTTTTGATACTTAAGGCCCCCAGGAGGGCAACATGAGCAACGGTAATGGTGTGTCGGTCGTGACCGACGCCGTCGAGAACGTCAAAGAAACCGCCACCAACGTTGGCGAGACCATCGCCCACGCTGCCGAAGACGCAGTGCAGTCGGTCAAGAAGACCGTCAAGCGCGCCACCAAGGCTGCCGGTACCCGCGTTGCCAAGGCCAAGAAGGCCGTGGCCAAGGTCGAGAAGACCGTTGCCAAGAAGGCCGAGAAGGCTGCCAAGTCGGTCGGCAAGACTGTTGCCAACGCCAAGAAGAAGCTGGAAGCCGCCAAGAAGAACGCCAAGGCCGAAGCCGCTGCGCTGAAGAATGAAGTGGCCAAGAAGAAGGCGGCTGCAGGCAAGGCTGTGACCAAGAAGGCCGCCGCTGCCAAGAAGACCACCAAGGCCGCCACCAAGGCTGCCGGCAAGAAGGTCGCCACCGCGAAGAAGGCCGCCACCAAGAAGGCTGCCGTCGCCAAGAAGGCCGTCGGCAAGAAGACCGCTGTTGCCAAGAAGGCAGTTGGCAAGAAGGTCGCTACCGCCAAGAAGGCCGTGGCCAAGAAGACCGTCGCCGCCAAGAAGGTTGCTGGCAAGAAGGCCGTGGCTGCGAAGAAGGTCGTCGGCAAGAAGGTTGCCGCCACCAGGAAGGTCGCCACCAGGAAGACCACGGCCGCCAAGAAGGCTGTCGGCAAGAAGGCTGCCGTCGCCAAGAAGGCCGTCGGCAAGAAGACCGCCGTTGCCAAGAAGGCAGTGGGCAAGAAGGTTGCCGCCACCCGCAAGACGGTTGCCAAGAAGGCTGCGCCGCTGAAGAAGGTCGCCGCCAAGAAGGCTCCGGCCAAGAAGGCCGTGCGCAAGGTCGCCAAGCGCAAGTAATCGCGCCGTGACCGAAGGCCCTGCCACCCCCGGGTGGTGGGGCCTTTCGCGTTTCAGGGACGCGGTATGGAGCAGGATGCAGGTTCTTCCTGCTGGAGCCCGGGGCATGCGCGGTATTGACTTCAGTTCCTGGCAGGGCGTGCTGTCCACCTTGGCCGGCCTGGTCCTGATCACCCTGCTGGGCGTGGGCATCCGCCTGCTGGTGATGCAGACCCTGCAGCAGCGCCGCGAGCGCGAGAACCGGCAGATCAACGAACGGCTGCGCACGCTGATGGCGGCCTACAAGACCCTGGGCGGTTCGTTCACCGGCGAACTGGGTGTGGACCCCAGCCATCGCCGTGACCTTCGCCAGCGCGAGGATGCAGAGGGCATTGCCGAGCCCCGCTCGGATCGCGCGCGCCGCATCCGTGATGCCGTGGAAGCGGCGTTGTCGGACATCCTGCTGCTGGGCACCGACGAACAGGTGCGGCTGGCCGCGCGTGCCGCCAATGAACTGGCACAGGGGCGGCCGGTACATACCCATGAACTGGTGGTCTCGCTGCGCGACTTCGTGCGCGAAGCGCTGGATCTGGCGCCGATTCCGACCGACCTGCAGATACCGCCGCAGGGGCCGACCCGGCCGGGGGGCGCCAGTGTCGGCGGCAAGGGCCGCAACGACGGCGACGCCAAGGGCGGTCGTGCGGGTGGAGGAGGTGGCGGTGGCGGAATGGGCGCTGGGATGGGCGGTGTGGGCCTCGGCGCTGGCGCCGCACTGGGCGCCGGCCATGCCGCTGCCAGCGATGAAACGGACGCGCGCTGAGCACGTCCGCCCGGTTCAGCGCGTCAGTTCGTAGATCGGCACGAAGCCGCCGTAGATCATCCGCGCGCCGTCGAACGGCATCGGATTCGTCGCCGGATCAAACCTTGGGTCTTCCATCATCTTCTTCATGCCGGCGTCGCGGGTCGGCTTGTCCGGCCATTCGATCCAGGAAAACACCACCGTCTCATCCGGCGTGGCTTTCACCGCGCCGAAGAAGTCGGTGGTCTTGCCGTGCGGCACGTCATCGCCCCAGCACTCGACCACGCGCAGCGCGCCGTATTCGATGAAAACGGGATCTCCTGTGCGTGCGTGGGCGAGGAACTTCTCCTTGTTGGCGGTGGGCACCGCCAGGACGAAACCATCGATGTAGCTCATTGCCTGCCTCCGGATGGACCGTGCCGCATGCACGGCCTTCAAGTACCCGACGAACCAGGGCGTCGTGGATCGACATCCTGCAACCGGCAGTCGTTGTGCCGATGAAATGCACGCGCGCCGCGCGCGTATGCCAGAAACAGCCTGAATCAAGCCAGAAAATTCAGCAATGCGAAGACCGCTGTTTTCAGGGAGCGTTGTGGCGAATAACGGAGAATTTACATTCCCGATGCGATGGCGCCTTGGCGCTGCTGCACACCATAAGAAAGTAAAGGTGTACCCCCATGAAGAATTCGCTGATTGCTCTGGCCCTGGCCGCTGCCCTGCCGTTCACCGCCTCGGCTGCTGAGAACCTGTCGTACAACTATGCCGAAGCCGACTACGCCAAGACCGACATCGATGCGTTCAAGGCCGACGGCTGGGGCGTGAAGGGCTCGTACGGCTTCCTGCCGAACTTCCACGCTTTCGGTGATTACAGCCGCCAGGAAATCGACCACACCAACATCAAGCTGGACCAGTGGAAGATCGGCGCCGGCTACAACGTTGAAATCGCCCCGACCACCGACTTCGTTGCTCGCGTTGCCTACCAGAAGCGCGACCAGAAGCACGGCCTGGACTTCAACGGCTACAGCGCTGAAGCCGGTATCCGCACCGCCTTCGGTGCCCACGCCGAAGTCTACGGCATGGTCGGCTACGAAGATTTCTCGAAGAAGCACGGCATCAATCCGGAAGGCCAGTGGTACGGCCGCCTGGGTGGTCAGGTCAAGCTGAACCAGAACTGGGGCCTGAACGGCGAGCTTAAGATGAACCGCGACGGCGACAAGGAATACACCGTCGGCCCGCGCTTCAGCTGGTAATTGCTTCCTCGGCGCGCCTGCGCGCTGAAGATGCCTCGACAGGCCCGGCTCATGCCGGGCCTGTTGCGTTGTGACGACCCGAAACCGCAGCTGAGCATGTTCCGAGGCCGCTGCTGCGTTGCAATAAATTGGATTCCGCTGCTCCCGGCGCGGCCCTACGGTGGGCACTTCGTATCGTCGGATCCATGTGATGCCGCCTGCCGTTCCCGCTCTGCCCCTCGATCGGCCCCGCCGCCTGGCAATGCTGGCGCCGCATCCCGTGCTGCGTCTGGGGGTGGAGGTGGTGCTTTGCCAGCACGGTGGCGTGCAGGTCTGTGGCAGCTTCACCCGCGAAGCTGATCTGCTCGATCTGCTGCAGCGCCAGCCGGATGGCATCGACCTGCTGCTGATCGACCTGCTGGCGCCCTATGGTCCCGAACAGGGCCTGTCCCTGTTGCGGCTGTTGTCGCGGCGCTGGCCGCTGCTGCCGGTGCTGGTGCTGTCTGCGCACTGCAATGCCAGCATGGTGACCATGGCGATGCAGGCCGGCGCGCGCGGCTTCCTGTCAAAGGGAACCACGCCGGCGATGCTGCGGCGCGCGGTGGAGGTACTGGCCCGTGGCGGCCGCTTCGTGCCCCCGGAGCTGCGCACGCAGCTGAACCGATCACGCATGCGGCGCACACCGGCGCCGGTGCTGACGCCCTTGAGCCGACGTGAGCGCGAGGTGCTCCGGCTGGTCCTGCAGGGCTGCACCACCGGGGAGGTGGCGCGGCGCTTCGGGCGCACGGCCAGTACGGTCAGCACGCAGAAGCGGACGGCGTACGAGAAGCTGGGCATTCACAGCGATGGTGAGCTGTTCCGCATCCGGCACCTGCTCGAATGCGGATGAGCGGGCTTACTCGCCCTGGTACTGCTTCTCTTCCACCAGGGCCGAACCTGCCACGCGGTTGATCTCGTTCTTCACCTGCACGCGCTCGCCATTGGTGCCATAGACACCGCGTGCCAGCTGGATGAAGCCATCGTCGAACACCTGGGCCGCTTCCTTGTCGCGCAGCTGGTCCTGGATGTCCCACATGCGCTCGTTGATTGCCTTCAACTGCTGCTTCAGCACGGCCAGCGCCGGCTGAGCCTGCAGCTGCTGCTGCAGCAACGGCAGCAGGCCGTCCAGCTCGGTGCGCACGTTGCTCAGCTTGGCCGCATCGTCGATGCGTTCGGCCTTGATCTCGAGAATGGTGATCTTGTCGATCAGCTCGCCGATCGATACCGGGGTCAGGATGGCGTCCACGCGGTTGGTTCTCTGGAAACAGGGCACCATGATACCGCGCTGCCGGCATGTGGCCCCGATTCACGGGATTTACGCCGAATTTGCGCCGCGGCCCCGGCAGCACCCTCGATCCGTTACGGCCACCGCCTCGACACTGCGTTCCCGGCGGCATAACCGCCTTCGACGAGGAACACAGTGCAGTGAACAGCAAGGGGATGATGGCGGCGGTGGTGGCCGCCCTGGCAGGGCTGCTCGGGATCGGCAGCGCGCAGGCACAGGTACAGGTCAGTGGCAGTGCGGCGTTGACCAGTGACTACGTGTGGCGTGGCAGCTCGCAGAGCGACGGCGACCCGGCGGTGCAGGCGGGTGCGAAGGTTTCGATCCCATCGGGTTGGTACGCCAGCGTGTGGGGCTCCAACGTTTCGTTCAAGCCGGACAATGGCGCGCGCAGCGAGTTCGACCTGGTGGCCGGCTGGTCCGGTGCGCTGGCCCCGGACTGGACACTGGATGCCAACCTGACCCGCTACATGTACCCGGGCACCGGCCGCGCGCTGGACTGGACCGAACTCAGCACCACGGTGAGCTGGAAGCAGCGCGCCTGGTTGCAGGTCGCCCATTCCAACGATGCGTTGGCCGGTGGCCATCGCGGTACCTATGCCCAGCTGGGCGTGCGCGTGCCGCTGCACGAGCGCGTCCGCCTGGAAGCAGCGGTGGGCCAGTACTGGCTGGCCACCGCGCAGGGCCCGGACTACCTGCATGGGCAGCTCAGTGCCATTGCCACGCTGGCCCCGGCATGGGAGCTGCGTGCCACCGTGCATGACACCGACAGTGCGGCCAAGCGCCTGTTCCCGGGCAATGCCGGTGGACGATGGGAGCTGGCGCTGCAGGGCAGTTTCTAGTCGGCCACCGAGGCCTGGCGCGCATGCAGCGCGCCGGGCAGCCACAGCAGCAGGGCCAGCACCGCCACCGCAGCACCGGCTACGCAGACGCCGGTCCAGCCGAAGCGCTGGTAGACCTGCGCCGACAGCAGCGAACCCAGCGAACCGCCGATGAAGTAGCCGGTCATGTAGCCGGCATTGAGGCGGTTGCGCGCTGCCGGTTGCAGTGCATAGATCAGGTTCTGGTTACTGACGTGCAGCAGCTGCGCGGCCAGGTCCAGCACCACCACGCCGACCAGCAGCGCCAGCAACGAGTGGGCCGACAGCCCCAGTGGCAGCCACGAGAGCAGCAGCAGCGCCAGCGCGATGGCGGTGGCACGCCCGGTCTGGCCACGGTCGGACATGCGGCCGGCCAGGCCGGCCGCCAGCGTGCCGGCCGCGCCGACCAGCCCGAACAGGCCGATGGTGGCGTCGCTGTAGGCATACGGCGGCTGTGCCAGCAGGAACGCCAGTGGCGTCCAGAAGATCGCGAACATGGCGAAGCTGCAGGCCCCCAGCAGGGTGCGCTGGCGCAGCACCGGTTCCTGCACGAACAGCACGCCGATCGAGCGCAGCAATGCGAAGTAGCCAAGGCCGGCGCTGTGGTGGAAGCGCGGCAGGCCGCGCTGCAATGCCAGTGCGGTCAGCACCAGGGTGGCAGCGGCGATCGCGTACACCAGGCGCCAGTCGCCCAGGCTGGAAAGCAGGCCGGCCACGGTACGTGCCAGCAGGATGCCCAGCAGCAGGCCGCTCATCAACGTGCCGACCACGCGACCGCGATGTTCCGGCGCGGCCAGCGTGGCCGCGAACGGCACCAGCACCTGGGCGACCACGGAGAACAGGCCGGTGATCGCGGTGCCCGCCAGCAGCCAGGCCAGCGACGGCGCACAGGCACTGATCACCAGCCCGCCGGCGGACAACAGGCTCATCACCACGATCAGGCGCCGGCGTTCGAACAGGTCTCCCAGCGGCACCAGCAGGATCAGTCCGGCGGCATAGCTCAGCTGCGCGGCGGTGACCACCATGCCGACCTGGCCGAACGGCACACCGAAGGCATCGGCAATGGTATGCAGCAGTGGCTGCGCATAGTAGTTGCTGGCCACGGCCACGCCGGTGGCGACCGACATCAGCAGCACCTGCCAGCGGTGCAGGGGGGGGAGGGACGGACTCACGCGGTATTCCACAAAGCGGGGTGCACAGTGTCCGCCTGCTGCGACCATGATGGAAATGAATCATCATCATCCATGCCATCTGGAAACGAGATAGCTGGATGAATCTCAAGCAGCTCGAATTTGCCGTCGCCCTGGCCGAAGAGGGCAATTTCACCCGTGCCGCCGAACGCTGCCACGTGGTGCAGTCCGCGTTGAGCCACCAGATTGCCTACCTGGAGCAGGAACTGGGCACGCCGCTGTTTGAACGCCTGCCGCGCCAGGTACGGGCGACGGCGGCCGGTGAGGCGCTGCTGGTGCACGCACGCCAGGTGCTGGCCAGCCTGCGCCACCTGCGCGCTGACGTGGCCGCGGTGAGTGGCGAGGTGCGTGGCCTGCTGGCGATCGGGCAGATTTCCTCGCTGACCGGCATCGACGTGGTGGCGATGCTGGCAGCCTTCCAGCAGGCGCACCCGCAGGTGGAGTTCCAGCTGCGGGTGGACAAGAGCGAGGATCTGATCGCGCAGGTGCAGTCGCGTGAATTGGACGTGGCACTGGTGGGGTTGGCGCCCTCGGCCGGCCTGGACGGGGTCTGCCACCAGATGCTGCAGGAAGAAGACCTGGTGGCGGTGCTGGCGCCGTCGCACCGCTTGGCCCGGCGCAAGCGGCTGCCCTTGACCGAACTGCAGGATGAAGCGCTGGTCGACTTCCCGCGCGGCACCGGTGCGCGGCGGCAGACCGACGATGCCTTCGCCGCCGCCGGCCTGCCGCACACGGTCCGCTTCGAGGTCAACCTGATGGAACTGGTCGAGCGCTTCGTCCGCCATGGGCTGGCGGTCGGCATCGTGCCGGCGTTGATCGCCGAAGGCTTTGAAGGCGTGGTGCGGATTCCGCTGCAGCCGACCCCGACCCGCCGCGTGCACCTGGTCTGGCAGCGGCTGCCGACACCGGCGGCGCGGGCGTTCGTCGAGGCCGTGCTCAGCCGCGCAGGCGCAGGCTCAGGCCCTTGAGGAAGTTGCGCAGCATCTGGTCCAGGCAACGCCGGTAGTTGGCGTGCCCGGGTTGGCGGAACAGTGCGCCCACTTCCGACTTGGAGACATTGAAACCGGCGCTGGCGAAGATCTCCATCAGATCGACGTCGCGCAGCTGGAACGCCACGCGCAGCTTCTTCAGCACCAGGTTGTTGTCGATGCGGGTCTCCACCGCGCGCTGCGGCTGGTTCTCGTCGCGACCGCGCAGGTGCACGATCAGGCCGTCGAGGAAGTGCGCCAGCGCGCTGTCGCTCATCGCCTCGAAACCGGCTTCGTCCTCGCGGCGCAACCAGGCCTTCACCTGCTCGGTCTCCACGGCGAAGGCCGGGTCGGCCATCTGGCACAGGGCCACCACGTGGTGGTCGCCCAGGTCCAGGGAGTAGCGCACGCTGCGCAGGACATCATTGTTGATCATGGTCCAATTGTAGCGGCCCCTGGCGTGTCACCGGAGTGTCATCGAACTGCAGCATCGTGGGCACTCGTTCGCTGAGACCCTTGCATGCGCCGGTATCTGTTTTCCGCACTGCTGCTCGCCAGCAGCTTCGCTGCCTTCGCCCAGGACCGCTTCGTACCCGTCGAGCGGCGCCTCAGTGCATCCCAACTGGCCGAGGTCGGGCTCAGTCCAGCGCAGTTGCAGGCACTGAACCGGGTACTGCGCGAGGCAGAGCGCGCGGCCACCGGGCCGACGGCAGCGGTGGCCCCGGCCCCCGCCGCTGCGCCGCTGCCTGCCAATGTGCCGGCACCGGCAGCAATGCATCTGGGCCTGGAAGAAGGACCGGTCAATGCACGCGTGGTCGGAGAGGTCGCAGGCTGGCAGCCCGGCACGCTGTTCACCCTTGATAACGGCCAGCAATGGCAGGTGATGAAGGGGCAGATGAAGCTGCGCAAGGTGCTGCAGTCGCCGCAGATCGCCGTTGTTCCAGGAATTGCCGGGCGCTGGTTCCTGCAGGTCGACGAAGACCTGCCCAAGGCCCGGGTATTCCGCGTGCGCTGAGCCGCGCACGCCTCGGGCGTGGTCAGCCGGCATCGGCAACGCAGGGGCGGGCCGACGGTGCCAGAATGGGCGTCCGGTTTTTCCCCCTGGAGTTGCCTGATGACCCGAACTGTCCTGATTACCGGCGCCACGTCCGGCTTCGGCGCCGCCGCCGTCCACCGCTTCGCCCAGGCCGGGTGGAAGGTGATCGCCACCGGCCGCCGCGGCGAACGCCTGCAGCCGCTGGTCGAGCGCTACGGCAAGGACGTGGTTCACGCCGCCGCCTTCGACATCCGCGATCCGGTGGCGATGGAGGCGGCCCTGCTGGCACTGCCGCCTGCGTTCGGCCAGATCGATCTGCTGGTCAACAACGCGGGCCTGGCACAGGGTACCGCGCCGGCACAGAGCGCCAAGCTGTCGGACTGGACCACGATGATCGACACCAACATCACCGCGCTGGTGACCTTGACCCATCGCCTGCTGCCGCAGCTGGTGGAGCGCAAGGGCGCGATCATCAACATCTCGTCGGTGGCCGGCGTCTACCCGTACCCGGGTGGCAACGCCTACGGTGGCACCAAGGCGTTCGTCAGCCAGTTCTCGCTGGGCCTGCGTTCGGACCTGCACGGCACCGGCGTGCGCGTGACCACGATCGAGCCGGGTATGGCTGAAACCGAGTTCACCGTGGTGCGTACCCATGGCGACCAGGCGGCATCGGACAAGCTCTATACCGGCGCCAACCCGATGACCGCTGAAGACATCGCCGAACAGATGTTCTGGGTGGCCAGCCTGCCGCCGCACCTGAACATCAATCGCCTGGAGCTGATGCCGGTCAGCCAGTCCTTCGCCGGTTTCCAGGTCGCCCGCGAAGGCTGACCTGCGTCGCGGGTCCCGTAGAGCCGAGCCTATGCTCGGCTTCGTCTGGATTCAGCCGAGCATGGCTCGGCTCTACAGAAACGAAAAAAGCCGGGCAATGCCCGGCTTCCTCGTTCACAGCGGCAGGCTTACTGCGCCTTGATCGCCATCGCCTGCAGGCCGGTGCCATCCAGCTTCTGCTTGGCTTCGGACAACTCGCCGGCGCTGCCATACGGCCCCATGCGCACGCGGTACACGGTCTTGCCGTTGATCTGCGCCGATTCCACGCGTGCCGCCAGGCCCATCATCGCCAGCTTGGCCTTGGTCGCCTCGGCATCGCCGGAGGCACCGAACGCACCGGCCTGCAGGATGTAGCGGGCGTTGTCGGCGGCAGCCGGTGCAGCAGCTGCCGGAGTACCGGTCGCTGCCGGTGCGGCTTCCGCACGTGCTGCAGGCGTGGCCGCGGCGTTGCTGGTCGACGCCGTTGGGGTGCCGGCTGCAGGCGTTGCCGCCGCCGGGCGTTCGCTCAGCGGTGCCGGCAGCGGACGGCTGGTCGCGGTCACCGGGGCGGTGCTGGCCACGCTGGCCGTGGCTGTGGGTGCTGGCGCCGCGGGCGGCGGAACCGGCTTGCCTTCCAGTGCAGCCTGCGCGCGCTGCGCTTCGGCCCTGGCCCGGCGCTGGTCTTCGGCACGCGCGCTGGCGGCCAGTTCGGCGTCGGACATTTCAACTTCCTTGCCCGGCAGCAGGGTGTAGAAGTCGTACTGGGTCGCGGCCGGCTTTTCCGGCTCGGCCGGCTTCGGCGTAGCCGGCTGTGCGGCCGGCTGGGTGCCGACATCGCTGTCGGCGTCAGCGACCGGGGCCGGTTGCGCGTTCGGGTTCGGCTGCGGTCCGGCACGAAGGAAGCCATCGCCTTCGCCCTTGAACAGGTTCGGCGCCGCCAGGAACACCACGGCCGCAATCGCCACGCCAGCGACCAGCCACACCCATCCGGGTGTGCCCTGGCTGCTGCTGTTGCGTCGTGCCTGGTTTTTGCCGCGTCGTGCTGCCATGGGTACTGCGTCTCCTGATGCTTACATTTTTTCCGGGGCGCTGACGCCCAGGAGGTCGAGGCCGTTGGCCAGCACCTGGCGGGCAGCGCAGGCCAGGGTCAGCTTGGCGTTGCGATCGGCGGCATCTTCCACCAGTACCGGCGTTCCGTGATACCACGTGTGGAACGCGTGCGCCAATTCACGCAGGTACTGCGCCACCAGATGCGGCTCCAGCGCCACGCCGGCCGCCTCCACCACTTCCGGGTACCGCGAGATCTCGTTCATCAGCAGCAGCGAAGCGTCGTCGGCCAGGCGGCCGAGGTTGGCCAGGCCATCAGCCTGTTCATACACCAGCCCCTTCTCCTGCGCCTGGCGCAGCAGGCTGCAGACGCGGGCATGCGCGTACTGCACGTAGAACACCGGGTTGTCGTTGCTCTGCTGGCGGGCCAGGTCGATGTCGAAGGTCAGCTGCGAATCGGGCTTGCGCGCGATCAGGAACCAGCGGGTGGCATCGCGGCCGGCTTCCTCGATCAGGTCACGCAGGGTGAAGTAGCTGCCGGCACGCTTGGACAGCTTCACTTCCTCGCCGCCACGCATGACGGTGACCATCTGGTGCAGCACGTACTCCGGCCAGCCCTGCGGAATGCCCACTTCCATCGCCTGCAGGCCGGCGCGCACACGCGCCAGCGAGCCGTGGTGGTCGGCACCGAGTTCGGTGATCGCGCGCTCGTAGCCGCGCTGCCACTTGGACAGGTGGTAGGCCACGTCCGGCACGAAGTAGGTGAAGGTGCCGTCGGACTTGCGCATCACGCGGTCCTTGTCGTCACCGAAGTCGGTGCTGCGCAGCCACAGCGCGCCACCTTCTTCATAGGTATGACCCGACGCCTGCAGCTTGGCCACCGCTTCGGCTACCTTGCCGTCGGCGTACAGCGAGCTTTCCAGGAAATAGATGTCGAAGTCGACGCCGAACGCGGCCAGGTCCAGGTTCTGCTCGTTGCGCAGGTAGGCCACGGCGAAGCGGCGGATCGCCTGCATGTCGTCCGGGTCCTTGGCGCCGACCACGGTGCTGCCTTCCAGGTCGACGCTGGCGCCGGCCATGTAGGCGCGTGCGACGTCGGCGATGTACTCACCGCGGTAGCCACCTTCCGGCCAGCCGTCCTGGTCCGGCGCGATGCCCTTGATCCGTGCCTGGGTGGACAGCGCCAGGTTCTCGATCTGCACGCCGGCGTCGTTGTAGTAGAACTCACGCTTGGCGTTCCAGCCGTTGGCATCGAGCACTCGCGCCACGCAGTCGCCAATGGCCGCCGCGCGGCCATGGCCGACATGCAGCGGGCCGGTCGGGTTGGCCGACACGTACTCCACGCCCACCGTGCGGCCATTGCCAGACAGGTTGCGGCCGTAGTCGTGGGCTTCCTTGATGACCGACGCGGCTTCACGCTGGTACGCGGCCGGGGCCAGGTGGAAGTTGATGAAGCCGGGGCCGGCGATCTCGACCTTGCTGAGGTCCTCGCTGCGCGGCAGCGCCTCGACCAGCGCCTGCGCCAGTGCGCGCGGATTGCTGCGCGCGGCCTTGGCCAGCAGCATCGCGGCGTTGGTGGCGAAGTCGCCGTGGTCGCGGGTCTTCGGGCGCTCGACCACGAAGTCCGGCGGCAGGGAGTCGGCGGGCAGGGTGCCATTGGCGCGCAAGGCTTCGATGCCTTGGCTGATCAGGGCGCGGAGGAGATTTTTCACGAGGCCTGCTGTGAGAATGAGCGGCGGAATCGCCCATTTTAGCGCATGTACCCGCGCCCACGCTGACCAGAACATGCCTGCGGGGGCGGCCGGTGGCGCCTGAAGGGGGCGCGCTCAGCCGAACAGCCGAGGCTGGGGCGGGGACAGCAGGCCCCGTTCAGCAAATGAAACGGGACGGCCCTCGCCGACCACGAAGTGGTCCAGCAGGCGCACGTCCACCATCGCCAGCGCCTGCTGCAGTTCATCGGTGATGCGGGTATCGGCGCTGGACGGTTCAGGGTCGCCCGAAGGATGGTTGTGGCTGAGGATCACCGCCGCCGCGTTGTGCAGCAGGGCACGCCGGACCACCTCGCGGGGGTAGACCGGCGCGGCGTTGATGGTGCCGTGGAACAGCTCTTCGCAGGCGATCAGGCGGTGGCGGTTGTCCAGGAACAGGGCCATGAAGATTTCCCGCGCCTGCCCTCGCAGGCGGTGCTGCAGATAGCGGCCGACCGCGGCAGGGTTGTTACCCACCGCTTCGCCGTGCTCCAGCTCAGCCGCCAGGTAGCGATGGGCCAGTTCCAGCCCGGCAGCCAGCGTACAGCTGCGCGCCGGGCCCAGCCCGGGCAAGCGGGCCAGTTCGCCCGCGGGACGGTCGAGCAGCACCCGCAAGGGGCCATGCGCCTGCAGCAGGTCGCGCGCGGTCTGCACGGCATCACGGCCGCCGAAGCCGGAGCCGAGGAACAGGGCCAGCAGCTCGGCGTCGGAAAGTGCCGTGGGCCCGCGCGCGATCAGCTTCTCGCGGGGACGTTCCTGTTCGGGCCAGTCGTGGATGGGCATGCCTGCATCATCGCCAGCTTCGGCGGCGTCTCCCATCGGGGCTTGCCGCGGTCCCGGGTCGGTCGATACCTCAGTCGCGCCGGGTCTGCAGGTAGTCGAACAGTTCCTGGTTGTTCTGCAGCCCCAGCTTGCGCTTGGCTTCGGCCTTCTGCCGGCTGATGGTCTTCGGGCTGCGCCCACAACGCTTGGCGACTTCGTTCACGTTGAGCCCGGTCGCCAGCAGATCCAGCACTTCCTTCTCGCGTGCCGACAGCGGTGCCGGTTCGCGCGGGAACAGCAGGTCGCGGGCCTGCAGGTGATGGCGCAGCTGCTGGGAGACGAATACGTGCCCGGCCAGTGCGGCGTTCAGCGCCTGGGGCAGCTCGGCGAAATCGGCGCACTTGTCGACCAGGCCACTGATGCCCTCCCGCAGCAGGCCGTCCAGCAGGCCGGGATGGCGGGCGCCGGTGAGCACCACCACCGGCAGGCCAGGGCGACGCATGCGCAGCGCGTCGATCAGCTCCGGACCGTCCGGGCCGGCACCCGGCATCGACAGGTCGGTCAGGACTGCATCGCAGTCGTGGCGGTCCACCAGGTCCAGCAGCTGGGCGCCGTCACGCGCACTGCCGACGATGTCCATCAGGTAGGTCTGCAGCACGATGGCGATGCCATGCAGGACCACGGGATGGTCGTCGGCAATGATGATGCGTGGACGCACGCGGTTCCTCGAAGATCGAACAGGCCACGGCGGGCGGCAGCCAATGCCTGATTCTGCAAAAGCGCAGGCCCCTGGAGGTATAGGAAAGGTCCGAAACCGATACCGGGTGAATGCCGGGTCAATGCAGGCGGGCTCCATCTGCTGATAGCCGCCCGCTATGTGCACCGGGCACCGGGACATTACCGACCTTCGGGTAAGCTAGCGCCCTCGTTTGCACAGGAATTCCAGGTGGCTGACTCCCCCAACGCTTCTCCCGCGCCGGCCCGCGCGCTGGAAGGTCAGAAACTGCTGTTGTGCGTCGGAGGCGGGATCGCGGCCTACAAGGCCCTGGAACTGGTGCGGCGCCTGCGCGACGCCGGTGCCCAGGTGCAGGTGGCGATGACTGCCGGTGCCCAGCAGTTCGTCACTCCGCTCAGCTTCCAGGCGCTGTCCGGGCAGCCGACCCGCACCACGCTGTGGGACAGCGCCGCCGAACAGGCCATGGGCCATATCGAACTGGCGCGCTGGGCCGATCGCATCGTGGTCGCCCCAGGTACCGCCGATCTGCTCGCGCGGCTGGCCCAGGGCCACGCCGATGACCTGGTCAGCACGCTGTGCCTGGCCAGCACCGCGCCGCTGACGATCTGCCCGGCGATGAACCACCGCATGTGGCTGCATCCGGCCACCCAGGCCAACATCGCCCTGCTGCGCCAGCGCGGCGCGCAGGTGATCGGCCCGGTCGACGGTCCGCTGGCCGAAGGCGAATCCGGTCCGGGTCGTCTGGCCGAGCCCGGCGACATCGTCGCCGCGCTGGCGGCCAATGGCAGTGCTGCAGCGGCGGTTGCCGCACCGGAAACCCACGCGCTGCAGGGCCTGCGCCTGCTGATCAGCGCTGGCCCGACCTATGAAGACATCGATCCGGTGCGCTACGTCGGCAACCGCAGCAGCGGCAAGATGGGCTTTGCCCTGGCTGCGGCCGCCGCGACGATGGGCGCCCAGGTGGTGCTGGTCAGCGGCCCGGTGCAGCTGCCGACGCCTCCCGGCGTGCAGCGTGTGGACGTGCGCTCGGCCGCGCAGATGCGTGATGCCGTGCTGAAGTCGTTGCCGGCCGACATCTATATCGGTGCCGCTGCGGTGTCCGACTACACACCGCGCCAGGTTGCACCGCAGAAGCTGAAGAAGACCGCCGAGAGCCAGTCGCTGGTGATCGAGCTGGTGCGCACGCCGGACATCCTGGCCGAAGTTGCCGCGCAGACGCAGTCGCTGAAGCTGGTGGTCGGCTTTGCCGCCGAAACCCACGACGTGGAGAAGTATGCGCGTGGCAAGCTGGTCGACAAGCGCCTTGACCTGGTGATCGCCAACCAAGTCGGCATCAGCGGCGGTGGTTTCGAGAGCGACAACAATGCCGCCACTGCCTTCTGGCAGGACGGTGAACAGGTATTCCCGGCCACCTCCAAGCGCGAGCTGGCCGAACAACTGCTGGCGCTGATCGCGCGGAGACTCCAGGCATGACCCAGGCTTTCACTTCCCAACCCCTGCAGGTCAAGCTGCTCGATCCGCGCTTTGGCGACAGCTGGCCGCTGCCGGCCTACGCCACCGAAGCCAGCGCCGGCATGGACCTGCGCGCGGCGCTGGATACCGCGCTGACCCTGCAGCCGGGCGACACCGCGCTGGTGCCCAGTGGCCTGGCCATCCACATCGCCGACCCGCACCTGTGCGCGGTGATCCTGCCGCGTTCGGGGCTCGGCCACCGCCACGGCATCGTGCTCGGCAATGGCACCGGCCTGATCGACGCCGACTACCAGGGACCGCTGCTGATCAGCGTCTGGAACCGCAGCCGCGAGGCATTCACCATCGAGCCGGGTGATCGCATCGCGCAGCTGGTGGTGGTGCCGATTGCCCGCGTCAGCCTGCAGGTGGTGGATACTTTCACCGACAGCGTGCGCGGAACGGGTGGATTCGGCCATACCGGGGTGCGTTGACAGGGGACATCGATGAGCGGCATCGGGGAAGGACAGCGGGGACGGTCGTTGGGACGCAGTGCACCACTACTGGGGGTGCTGCTGGTCCTGCTGGCCGGCTGGTTCGGATGGAGCGCGGTGCAGCAATGGCGCCAGGAGGCCAACGGCCAGGCGCTGGAAGCTGCGCGCGACCAGGCTGTGCAGGGCCTGCAGGAGGCCGCCGCCGGCCAGCTGAAGCAGCTGCAGCAGCAGCTGAAGAACGAGCGCGTGCAGCAGGCGCTGCAGGCCGGCGATGCCGCTGCGGCGGCACTCGCGGTCCGCGAGAGCTGGACCGGCGTCGAGCATGCTGAAGTGCTGACCGCCGATCTGGCCAATGCCTACGCCGACCCGGCCACGTTCGGCTATGCCCGCCTGGCGTTGCTGGAAGGAGCGCTTGCCGAGGCCGGCCCCAGCCTGCGCGTGGTCCGCGATGGGGGTGGCAATCGTCTTGGCCTGGCGGCACCGGTGCCGCTGGGCAGCCTGGGCCCGGCAGTGCTCTACGTGCGCCAGCCATTGCTGCGCCTGACCTCGCCGCTGGACCAGGTGAGTGCGCCATCGGCCGGTTTCCTTGGCCTGCGCCAGGGCGCGCACGACCTCGTCGCCCTGGGCGATGCCAGCCTGGCCGAAAGTGCCGAAGTCCTGGCGCGGCCGATCCCGGGTACCCCGTTGCGGCTGGTGGCCGCGGTACCCAATATCGAACCCGGTCCGCTGGGCCTGGGTTCGCTGGTCAGCGCCATCGTTGCGCTGCTGCTGGCGTTCATCGCCGTACTGCTGGTGGTGGGTCGCGGCCGCCTGCCGAAGACGCTGCCGCTGCCGCGGCGTGCGGCCGTGGCGGAAGCGGATCATGGCCCAACCCTGAGCGAGAGCCTGCAGATGGCGCCGCCGCCGGTGGCCGGGGCCAGCACCACTGAAAGTGCACCGCCGCCCCCGCCGCCGGTTCCGGCCGAGGAACTGGCGGCCGGTATCTTCCGCGCCTACGACATCCGCGGCGTGGTGGGCAGCCAACTGACGCCGAAGACCGCCGCGCTGATCGGCCAGGCCATCGGTACCGTGGCACTGGAGCAGGGCCTGCGCGAGGTGGTGATCGGTCGCGATGGCCGCCTGTCCGGCCCGGAACTGGCCGCAGGATTGGCCGAGGGCCTGCGCCGCGCCGGTTGTGCGGTGATCGACATCGGCCTGGCGCCGACTCCGGTGGTGTACTACGCCGCCTTCCACCTGCGTACCGGCACCTGCGTGGCGGTGACCGGCAGTCATAACCCGCCCGAGTACAACGGTTTCAAGGTGGTCATCGGCGGCGAGACGCTGTCCGGCGATGCCATCACCGATCTCTACGCGCGCATCGTCGAGGGCCGCCTGGTACAGGCTGCGGAGCCGGGCGATTACCAGCAGCGCGATGTCAGTGCCGACTACATCCAGCGCATCGCCGACGACTTGCAGCTGGACCGTCCGCTGAAGGTCGTGGCCGATGCCGGCAACGGCGTGGCCGGCGCACTGGCACCGCAACTGCTGGAAGCCATCGGTGCTGAAGTCATTCCGCTGTACTGCGATGTCGACGGTACCTTCCCCAACCATCATCCCGACCCGAGCGAACCGGCCAACCTGGAAGACCTGGTGCAGACGGTCAAGCGCTTCGGGGCCGACCTCGGCGTCGCCTTCGATGGCGATGGCGACCGGTTGGGCGTGGTCAGTGCTGACGGCAAAATCATCTATGCCGACCGCCTGCTGATGCTGTTCGCCGCCGACGTGCTGATGCGCAACCCCGGCGCGATGGTGATCTACGACGTGAAGTGCACCGGCAAGCTGTCCGACCACGTGCTGCGCAATGGTGGCAGCCCGCTGATGTGGAAGACCGGGCATTCGCTGATGAAGGCGAAGATGCGCGAGACCGATGCCGAACTGGCTGGCGAGATGAGCGGCCACTTCTTCTTCAAGGAGCGCTGGTTCGGTTTCGACGATGGCCTGTATGCGGCGGCGCGCCTGCTGGAGATCCTGGCCCAGCGCGAGGAGACCCCGGACGAGGTACTGGCCGAGCTGCCGGAGATGGTGGCCACGCCGGAACTGAAGGTGCCGGTGGCCGACGGCACGCCGCATGCGCTGGTGGCGATGCTGGTGGCGGCGGCACAGTCGCCGGACAACCCGTATGTCGGCGGCCGACTGTCGACCATCGACGGCCTGCGCGTGGACTTCCCCGATGGCTGGGGCCTGGTGCGGGCCTCCAACACCACGCCGGTGCTGGTGCTGCGCTTCGAGGGCAACGACGAGGCCGCACTGGAACGCATCCAGGCGCTGTTCCGCAGCCAGCTGCAACCGGTGCTGGGCGACACCCCGCTGGGGTTCTGAGGTGGGGCCGGGCGGCGCCCGGCACCCGCCGAATCAACGTCAACGTCAAAGGCCGGCTATCCGTAGGATGCGGGGTGGGTCCGGTTACGGGGGACGCTGCAAGTACGTCCATGTAAGCTCGGTCGCCGCATCCATGCGGCTCACGCCCCCGCAACCGGACCCACCCCGCCTTCGACAGATTCCCGCGATCTGTCCGAACCGCATGAACTGCTCTTGGTAGGTGTCGACCTTGGTCGACACAGCAGAGATCCACGCCATGCGTGGATGCTCTTCCGCATTTGCTTTGGTAGGTGCCGACCGTTGGTCGGCACACCCTCACCCCTTGAACCGCAATCCCACGCCCGGCTCGGTGAACAGGTAGCGCGAATCCAGCGCTGAATCACCCAGCTTGTGCCGCAATTTGCCGACCAGGATGCGCAGGTAATGGGTGTCGTGCTGGTGGGTCGGCCCCCAGATCTCCTGCAGGATCTGCGGCTGGGTCACCACCCGGCCCGCGTTGCGCAGCAGCAGTGACAGCAGCGCGTATTCCTTGCGGGTCAACGCCACCGGCTCACCCTGCAGGGCCACTTCGCGGCGCACCAGATCCACGTGCAGGTGGCCATCGTCAAAAATCGGTGGCGTGCCATCAATCGGTACGCTGCGCGTGCGCAGCAGCGCCCGCACGCGCGCCATCAGTTCCTGCGTGCCGAACGGCTTGGTCACGTAGTCGTTGGCGCCGGTATCCAGTGCGCGCACCTTCTCGGCTTCGCCGGCGCGCACGGTCAGCATGATCACCGGCACCTGGCTCCACTGGCGCAGCTGTTCCAGGACCTCGTGGCCTTCCATGTCCGGCAGGCCGATATCCAGGATCACCAAGTCCATGTCCTCGCTGGCGGCCAGCTGCAGGCCTTCCTGGCCGGTGGCGGCCTGCCGCACCTGGTAGCCTTGCGCGCGCAGGCTGATGTCCAGGAACCGGCGGATCTGGGTTTCATCATCGATCACCAGCACGCGTGCGGCCGGCACGCTGGCATCAATCGGGGTCGGGCTCATCGTGGGAGGCTGGCTTGAGCAGGGGCAGGGTGATGCGGATCAGGGTACCGCGACCGTCGCGTCCGGGCAGCGCCTGCACGCTGCCGCCATGTGCGCCGATCATGCCCTGGCAGATGGTCAGGCCCAGGCCGGTGCCGTGGCGGCCGCGGTCGCCGCGCTCGACGCTGTAGAACATGTCGAAGATGCGCGCGCGTTCGTCGTCGGGAATGCCGGGGCCGGCATCGATCACGTCGATGCGCAGCTGGCCGTCCAGTTCGCGCGCCTGCACCTGCACGGCGGCATCGGGCGGCGAGAACTTGGCCGCGTTCTCCATCACGTTGAACACCGCCTGCTCGACCAGCGCCGGGTGCACCCAGATCGGCGCCAGCGTGGCCGGGATGTCCAGTTCCAGCCGCACCTTCGGCTGGTAGCGCTGCAGGCGCCGCGCCGCCGAGCCGATCAGTTCGTCCACGCCGATCCAGTCGCGGTTGATTTTCAGCCCTTCGTGGCCTAGGCGGGTCATGTCCAGCAGGTTCTGGATGTAGCGATCCAGCCGTTCGCCTTCCATCAGTATGGTGTCCAGCAGAGCACGGCGATCGGCCGTATCCATCGCCGCGCCATAGCTGGCCAGGCTGTCGGCCGAACCGATCATCGCCGCCAGCGGCGAGCGCAGGTCGTGCGATACCGAAGAGAGCAGGGCCGAGCGCAGCCGCTCGGTTTCGTTGCTGACATGCGCCTGCTCCAGTTCGGCCACCAGGCGGGTGCGCAATGCGGCCTGCGCGATGTCATCCACCATCGCCTCGGCCAGCTGCCGTTGTTCGGGCAGCAGGCGCGCCTGCGCGCCGGGCAGGTACAGGCCAGCCACGCCGATGGCGCGGTCCTCGCCATCCAGCAGGGGCAGGAACCACCACTGCGCACCGGCCAGGGTGTCGGTGAAGCGGCCGCTGGGCTGGCCCTGGCGCAGGGCCCAGTCGGCGGCGGCCAGATCGGTATCGCCCGGCTGCGAACGGCCACCGGTTGCGGTATCGGCGCCGATCCGCAGCCACGCAGGTACGTCCATGGCCTGTTCCAGTGCGTGCCGACCCGCCTGTGCCACCTCGCCATTGCCGGCCGCACTGGCCAGCTGCCGCCCCAGCTGCTGGCGCGCACGCGCATGCCGGTTGGCCGCACGCAGCGCGATGACCTGCATGCGCAGGCGCGAGGCCAGGCGCCCGGCCACCAGTGCCGCAGCCAGGAACAGGAACACGGTGATCACACCCTGGCGTGCACCGATGGCGAAGGTGAAGCGGGGCGCGATGAACAGGAAGTTGTAGGCGAGGAAGCACAGGATCGCCGCCATCACCGCCACGCTGGCGCGCGTGCGTGCGGCCACCAGCACCACCGCCACGATGAACACCATCGACAGGTCGGCCATGCCCACCCAGTGTTCGGCCAGCCACGCCACCGCACAGGCCAGTGCGGTGGCGACCAGTGCCTGCACCGGTTCATGGCTGATGCCGCGCATCGGCGGCAGCAGGCCCTCGCGGCGCGAGCGCGCACGTGCCTGCGGGGTGCTGATGATGGTGATCTCGTAGTGCGCGCCGCGCTGGATCAGCTGCTGGGTCAGGGTGCGGTTGAACATCCGCGCCAGCGGCCGTTCGCGGGTCCGGCCCAGCACCAGGGTCGATACGCCATTGTGCGCGGCATGGTCGAGCAGGGCATCGGCGATGCTCGATCCGTGCAGCAGTTCGGCGTCGCCGCCCAGGCGCCGTGCCAGCGCGAAGGCAGCATCGATCTCGCGCCGGGTCGCCTCGTCCTGGCGTCGCCCTTGCACGGTCACCACCGTCCACGGTGCGTCGCGCCGCTCGGCGATGCGCCTCGCCACGCGCACCAGGTATTCACTCTGGCCGCCGCCATCAATGGCCACCAGCACGCCGCGACGCAGCGGCAGGTTGCTCTCGCCGCGTGCGGCGCGTGCTTCGCGCAGGCTGCTGTCGACGCGGTCGGCAGCTTCCTGCATGGCCAGTTCGCGCAGCGCGGTCAGGTTGGCCGGCGAGAAGAATGCCTGCAGTGCCTGCGCGGCCTGTTCGGGCACATAGACCTTGCCCTGCTGCAGGCGAGCGATCAGTTCGCGCGGCGGCAGATCGACCAGCACGATGTCGTGCAGCCGGTCGAGCACGCCATCCGGCACGGTCTCGCTGACGCGCACGCCGGTGATCCGCATCACCACATCGTTGAGGCTTTCCAGATGCTGGATGTTGACCGTGGTCCAGACGTCGATGCCGGCGTCCAGCAGCTCCATCACATCCTGCCAGCGCCGCTCATGGCGGCTGCCCGGTGCATTGCGGTGGGCCAGTTCATCCACCAGCACCAGCGCTGGATGCCGTGCCAGCACGGCATCCAGGTCCATCTCCTGCAGGGTGTGGCCGTGGTAGGCCACTTCCTTCAGCGGCAGCTGCGGCAGGCCCTCCAGCAGGGCCTGGGTGTCGGCGCGGCCATGGGTTTCCACCAGCCCCACCACCAGGTCCACGCCGCGGCGCAGCTGTTCCTGCGCGCGGGTCAGCATGGCATAGGTCTTGCCCACGCCCGGCGCCGCGCCGAGGAACACGGTCAGCTTGCCGCCGGCTTCGCGTTGCAGGCCTTCGACCAGGGCATCGGCCTGGCGGGTACGCGCATCAGTCATGGGTGCCATTGTGCGCGCAGCCGGTGCAGGCCGGCATCACGGTGCCTTGGCCGCATGGTCCAGCGCGAAGTTCAACGTCACCACGTTCACCCGCGGCTGGCCGAACAGGCCCCACTGGCGCCCTTCGGTATGCGCCTGCACCAGCGCCTGCACCTGCTCCACCGGCAGGCCACGGGTACGCGCCACGCGCGCCACCTGCAGCTGTGCCGCTGCCGGCGACAGCTGCGGGTCCAGGCCACCGGCAGACTGGGTCACCAGGTCCGCCGGTACCTGCGCCGCGGCGACGCCTTCGCGCGCGGCCACCGCAGCGGTGCTGGCGGCGACGCGCTCGGCCAGCGCCGGGTTGCTGCGCGCCATGTTGGAGCCGGCCGCGGCCATCGGGTCGTAGTTGGCGGCCGACGGGCGCGCCTGGAAGTAGCCGTCACCGATGAACGGCTGCGACAGCCATGCCGAGCCGCGTACCTGGCCGTTGCCATCGCGCAGCAGGCTGCCCTCGGCCTGGGTCGGGTAGGCCAGGCCGGCGAAACCGGTGGCGATACCGGCGTAGACCGCGCCGGCCAGCAGCAGGGTGGCCAGGCCCAGGCCGATCGCCGGGCGCCAGCGGGCGCCGTCCTGCAGGCTGGCCACGCGGGCCTCGGCTTTCGGTTCGCGGGACAGGGAAGAAGAGGTGGAAGCAGAACGGTTCATGCGCCGAATACCAGGACAAGAAGGAGGTCGATTGCCTTGATTGCCGCGAACGGCAGCAGCACGCCGCCGAGGCCGTACACCAGCATGTTCCGGCGCAGCAGCGCCGTTGCGGTGGCCGGGCGGAAGCGCACGCCACGCAGGGCGAGCGGAATCAGGGCGGGAATCACCAGGGCGTTGAAGATCAGCGCCGCCAGCACCGCGTTGCGCGGGCTCGACAGCTGCATCACGTTCAGTGCGGCCATGGTCGGAACGGCCGCGGCGAACAGCGCCGGCAGGATCGCGAAGTACTTGGAGACGTCGTTGGCCAGCGAGAAGGTGGTCAGCGCACCGCGGGTGATCAGCTGCTGCTTGCCCACTTCCACGACCGCCAGCAGCTTGGCCGGGTCTGAATCGAGGTCGACCATGTTGCCGGCCTCCTTCGCCGCCTGCGTGCCGGAGTTCATCGCCAGGCCGATGTCGGCCTGGGCCAGCGCGGGAGCATCGTTGGTGCCATCGCCGACCATCGCCACCAGGCGGCCACCGGCCTGTTCCTGGCGGATGCGTGCCAGCTTGTCTTCCGGACGGGCCTCGGCGATGTAGTCGTCGACGCCGGCCTCGGCAGCGATCGCGGCGGCGGTCATCGGGTTGTCGCCGGTGATCATCACCGTGCGGATGCCCATCGCTCGCAGCTGCGCGAACTTCTCGCGCATGCCGTGCTTGACCACGTCCGACAGCTCGATCACGCCCAGCACGTGGCGACCCTCGGCCACCACCAGCGGGGTGGCGCCGTTGCGTGCCACCTGCTCGACGCGACCGGCCAGCTCGGCGGGCACGTTGCCGCCCAGCGCCTTCACGTGGGCGCGGATCGCATCGGCGGCGCCCTTGCGGATCTGCCGTCCATGTTCCAGGTCGACGCCGGACATCCGGGTCTGGGCAGTAAAGGCCAGGTACTCGGCACGGTCCGGCTCGGCGGTGGCGCAGCCCTGTTCGCGCGCCAGGCGCACGATCGACTTGCCTTCCGGGGTCGGGTCGGCCAGCGAAGACAGCAGCGCCGCTTCGCGCAGCTGGCTGGCGTCGATGCCGGCCAGCGGATGGAAATGGCTGGCCTGGCGGTCGCCGTAGGTGATGGTGCCGGTCTTGTCCAGCAGCAGCACATCCACGTCTCCAGCGACTTCCACCGCCTTGCCCGACTTGGCCAGCACGTTGGCGGCCAACGCACGGTTCATGCCGGCGATGCCGATGGCCGGCAGCAGCCCGCCGATGGTGGTCGGGATCAGGCAGACCAGCAGCGCGATCAGCAGCAGCGGATCGACCTGCACGCCTACCGCCGCGCCGATCGCCGGAAGCGTCGCCACCACCACCAGGAAGGTCAGCGTCATCGCCGCCAGCAGCAGGGTCAGCGCGATCTCGTTCGGCGTCTTCTGCCGGTTGGCACCCTCCACCAGGGCAATCATCCGGTCCAGGAAGCTGTGGCCCGGCTCGGCGGTCACCCGCACGATGATCTGGTCGGACAGCACCTTGGTGCCGCCGATCACGCCGGAACGGTCGGTACCGGCCTCGCGCAGCACCGGCGCGGACTCGCCGGTCACCGCCGCCTCGTTGATGGTGGCCAGGCCCTGCACGATCTCGCCATCGGCTGGCACCAGCTCACCGGCACTGACGATCACATGGTCGCCCGGGCGCAGCTCGGCGGCAGGTACCTGGGTTTCGGCAGCCCCCGGCTGCGGTGCGGCCAGGCGGCGCGCCACCAGGTCCTGGCGCGCGCGGCGCAGCGATGCGGCCTGGCCACGGCCACGTGCTTCGGCCACCGCTTCGGCGAAGTTGCCGAACAGCACGGTCACCAGCAGGATCGCGGTCACCGCCAGGCCAAAGCCCAGCGGCGCATTGCCGGTCAGGGTGACGATCGCGGCAACGATCGTACCGGCCATCACCACCGCCATTACCGGGCTGCGCACCAGGTGCATCGGCGACAGCTTGTGCACCGCCTCGATCAACGCACGGCGCAGGCCGGCGCCATCAAGCAGCGCAGGGCGCGGGGCAAGGGAACTACGGGTGGAACTTGCGTGGGTACTCATCGGGGTGTCCTCAGTGCAGTCCCAGGCTGAGGTGGTCGGCGATCGGGCCGAGTACCAGCGCCGGCATGAACTGCAGCACGGTCAGGATGACGATCACCGAGACCAGGGTCAGGGCGAAGGTCGGGGTTTCGATCTGCAGGCTGCCGGCAGACTCCGGCGCCTGGCGCTTGGCGGCCAGCTGTGCGGCCACCACCAGCGGGATGATCAGCAGCGGGAAGCGGCCCAGCAGCAGCACCAGCGAGCAGCTCAGGTTCCACCACAGCGTGGCGTCGCCCAGCCCCTCGAAGCCCGAGCCGTTGTTGGCGTAGGCCGAGACGTACTCGTAGAACACCTGGCTGATGCCATGGAAGCCAGGGTTGGAGGTACCGGCCAGCCCGGGCACGGCCAGGGTGATCGCGGTGAACACCAGCAGGGTGATCGGCTGCAGCAACACCAGCAGGGCCAGCAGGCGTACCTGTGGCGTTTCCAGCTTGCGGCCGAACAGTTCCGGCGTACGCCCGGTCATCAACCCGGCCAGGAACACGCCCAGCAGCAGGTACACGATGAACTGCTGCAGGCCACAGCCGATGCCACCCCAGATCGCGCTGACCAGCATGTTGACCATCGCGATGCCGCCACTCAGCGGCGCCAGCGAGTCATGCATGCCGTTGACCGAGCCGTTGGAAACCTGGGTGGTCACCGCGGCCCACAGCGCCGTGCCGTCGGCGCCGAAGCGCACCTCCTTGCCTTCCATCAGCAGCGGCGTGGCGGCGCTGGCACTGTGCCCTTCACTCCACATCATCGCGCCGGTGGACAGCAGCGACATGCCCAGCATGCAGCTGAACACCAGTGCGCCGAACCGGCGCCGGCCGGTGAACGCACCGATCATGAAGATCACCGCCATCGGCACCAGCAGGATGCCGACGATCTCCAGCGCGTTCGACAGCGGGGTGGGGTTCTCCAGCGGGAAGCTGCTGTTCGGGCCGTACCAGCCGCCACCGTTTGCGCCAAGCTGCTTTGCCGCGACCATCGCTGCCACCGGGCCCAGCGGCAGTTTCTGCTGGGCCATGCCGGCGCTGGCATCGATCGGCGAGGCCTGCGGGCCACCGGCCATCGTCGAGGGCACGCCCTGGCTGGTCAGCAGCAGCGTCCACACCAGGCACAGCGGCAACAGGAAGCGCACGCACAGGCGCACCACATCCACATAGTAGTTGCCCACCGCCACTTGGCGGTCGTCGCCGGCACCGGTGGCCGCCGCAGCCTGCGGCGCGCGCGAGAACAACGCGCGCAGCGTGGCCACCGCCAGCGCCAGGCCCATCATCGGCGTCACCACCTGCAGGCCGGTGATGCCGGTCATCTGCGAGAGGTAGGACAGCTGCGCCTGGCCCGAATAGTGCTGCTGGTTGGTGTTGGTCAGGAACGAGATCATCGTATGCAGCGCGGTGTCCCAGCGCATGTTCGGGATCTGGTCCGGATTCAGCGGCAGCCAGGCCTGGGTCATGAACACGGCCTGGGTCAGTACCGCGACCACCACGTTGCTCAGCACGAAGGCCAGCACGTAGCCGCGCCAGGACATCGAGCGCGATGGATCGACGCCGAACACCCTGTACAGCGGCTTCTCGATCCAGTGGAACAGCACGTCCACCTTCATCGGCGTGCCACGCATCACGCGGGCCAGGTACAGGCCCAGCGGCCACGCCAGCAGCAGGCTGGCGGCAATAATCACAAGCATCTCAGTCATGGCCGGCTCCGCTCAGAACGACTCGGGCCGCAGCACGACATAAAGAAGATAGGCGGCGGCGACCAGCACCAGCACGCCACACAACAACGACAGCCAGGGGGACATTGCAATAGCGTCCTGGTGGAACCCCTCCACCTCAGGCCGCCATCGTCGTCCTGCCGCCCATAAACGCACTACGCGCCGGACCGGGTCGACGCGTAAAGAGTGCATAAATTTCGTGGGCCAAGCCGTAACCAGGTGCCGACTACTGTAGAGCCGAGCCCATGCTCGGCTGCTCTTTCCCAAGGTCACGCGGAGCCGAGCATGGGCTCGGCTCTACAAGCGAATCACGGGGCCTGGCTCGCCGGCGCCACGCCCTTCAGCTCGCGATAGCGCTGGAGGGTGCTTTCAATTTCGGCCTTCAACGCCTGCTGCTGCTGCAGGAACCCGGCCTGCAGGCGCTGCTGCGACTGCAGTTGTACATGCCGCTGGCGGATCGCCTCGGCCTGCTTGTCGGCCACCTTGCCACCGGCCAGTTCGCGGTCACCGGCGGCCGACAGCAGCGCCACCAGCGATTCGCGCAGGCTGGTGACGTTGTACTCGGCTGTCTTCAGGTTGTTGTCCAGCACTTCCTGGCGTTCGGCGAACACCCGGCGCAGGTCGTCCTCGCTGCCATAGGTGGTCAGCATCGCCTGCTCGGTGCGCTGGCGGGTCTGCGCAGCCATCAGGTCCAGCTGCTGCTGCGCGGCCACCGTGCTGGCGGCGGCACGCTCTTCGTCGGTCAACGCGCGCTGGACCTGCGCATTGCGCAGGCCGCTCTTCGCGTTGAACTCTTCGCGGGCGTGATTGACCGCATCGGCCGGCAGCGAATCACTGCAGATCCGCTCCTTGCCCTCGTTCCAGCAGTACAGCTTCTTCTCCACCTTGTCGCCACCCCGCGACTGCGCCGGCAGCGTGAACGGCATGGCCAGCAGCAAGCCGGCAAGGAGAACAGCAGGAACTCGGGACATGACCTTTCCCCTGGTCGGTCAGCGGATCGAACGAACGCCGTACTGGGCCCGGTAGGCTTCCAGCGGCTGACGGTAACCCACAAGTTCCGGGTTGCCGGAGGCGAAATCAAGCAGATCGGCCAGCGATGCCACGGCAATCACCGGAATGCCGGCCTCTTCGGCCACCGACTGCGCCGCCGAACGGCGATCGGTTTCCGAAGCGATCTCCTGGCGGTCAAGCGCCACCACGATGCCGGCCGGGGTGCCACCGGCGGCGCGGATGATGCCCAGCGCTTCGCGGATCGCGGTACCGGCGGTGATCACGTCATCGACGATCAGCACGCGCTTGCCATTCATGTCCGCGCCGATCAGCTGGCCGCCTTCGCCATGGTCCTTGGCTTCCTTGCGGTTGAACGACAGCGGCAGGTCACGGCCACGCTGGGCCAGCTCGCAGGCCATCGCGGTGGCCAGCGGAATGCCCTTGTAGGCCGGGCCGAACACCACGTCGTACTTGATCCCGCTGGCATCGATGGCATCGGCGTAGCAGGCGCCGAGCTGCGACAGCAGCGAACCGGAGTCGAAACGACCGGCGTTGAAGAAATAGGGGCTCAGCCGGCCGGACTTGAGGGTGAACTGGCCGAAGCGCAGGGCGTCGGCGGTCAGGGCCAGCTGCAGGAAACGGTGGCGGTGGTCGCTCATCAAAACTCGATTCATCTTCATTTGGAGCATAAATCCTAATCCAGCTGGGCGTTTCGCGCTCGTCCGGACCCGTGTGAAGGGCGTCGCGGCCTGGCCGGGCAGACTGCGCAGCCCCGCGGGCAACCGGTATGCTTGCCCGGTTTCCTGTCGTAGGTCCCTTGCATGCGCATCATCAGTTTCAACGCCAATGGCATCCGTTCCGCCGCGACCAAGGGCTTCCTCGACTGGTTCCGTGCCCAGGACGCCGACGTCCTGTGCATCCAGGAGACCAAGGCCCAGGAAGACCAGCTGACCGACCCGATGTTCCGTCCGGACGGGCACCACTGCTTCTATCGCGATGCCATCACCAAGAAGGGCTACAGCGGCGTGGCGATCTACAGCAAGCGCGAGCCGGACCAGGTCATCACCTCGCTGGGCTGGGCGCCGTTCGACGACGAAGGCCGCTACATCGAGGCGCGCTACGGCAACCTCAGCGTGGTCTCCTTCTACATCCCGTCCGGCAGCTCGGGCGACCTGCGCCAGGGCTTCAAGTTCGAAGTGATGGAATGGCTGCGGCCGATCCTGGAGGAGTGGGCGCGCAGCGGCCGCGACTACGTGCTGTGCGGCGACTGGAACATCGTGCGTTCGGCGCTGGACATCAAGAACTGGAAGTCCAACCAGAAGAATTCCGGCTGCCTGCCGGAGGAGCGCGACTGGCTCAACGCCCTGTGCGCCGACCATGGCCAGGCCACCGATGTCGCCGCCGGCCGTGGCTGGGCCGATGCCTACCGCCTGCTCAACCCCACCGGCGAGGATTACACCTGGTGGAGCAACCGCGGCGCCGCCCGTGCCAACAATGTCGGTTGGCGTATCGACTACCAGTTCATCACCCCGGGCCTGCGCGACAAACTGCGTAGCTGTTCGATCTACCGCGACGAGCGCTTCTCCGACCACGCCCCGTTCACCGTGGACTACGACCTGTGACCGAGGCCGCCAAGCCGCGCCGACCGTGGCAGCAGGTGTTGTCCAACCTGAGCCAGCGCAAGGTGCTGGCGATGCTGCTGCTCGGTTTCAGTTCGGGCCTGCCCATCTATCTGGTGGGCAACACGCTCGGCTTCTGGATGCGCAAGGAAGGCATCGAGCTGAGCACGATCGGTTTCCTGTCATGGGTCGGGTTGGCCTACACCATGAAGTTCCTGTGGGCGCCGATCGTCGACAAGACCGACGTGCCTCTGTTCGGTCGTTTCGGCCGCCGCCGCGGCTGGATGCTGCTGTCGCAGCTGGTCGTGGTGGTGGGGCTGGTCGGCATGGCACTGGTCCAGCCCAAGGGCGGCCAGATCCAGTTCCTGGGTGTCGACTGGCAGCACATCGTCGTATTCGGCGTGATGGCCGTGATCGTGGCGTTTGCTTCGGCCACCCAGGACATCGTCATCGATGCCTGGCGCATCGAAAGCGCTGACAACAGCGAGCAGCTCGGCCTGCTGACCTCATCCTCGGCGCTGGGCTACCGCACTGCCTTGCTGGTCACCGATGCGCTGATCCTGATCATCGCGGCCCGTGTCGGCTGGCAGGTCTCCTACGAGATCATGGCCGTGCTGATGGCGCTTGGCGTGGTGGCCGTGCTCATGGCCCGCGAGCCCGCGCGGGAAGTGGCTGCCGTGCAGGCACAGGCGACCTCGCTGTGGACGCCACGCGGTCTGTTCGACGCCGTGGCCGGGCCGTTCATCGCCTTCGTCCGCGAACACCGCAGCGGCGCGATCCTGATCCTGGTGGCCATCAGCATCTATCGCATGGCCGACTTCGTCATGGGGCCGATGGCCAACCCCTTCTATGTCGATCTCGGCCTGGACGAGGACACCGTGGGCGCCGTGCGTGGCTCGGTGGGCCTGGTCGCGACCTTCGTCGGCATTGCTGCGGCGGGCCTGGTTTCGGTGCGCTGGGGCGTGCTGGCGGCGCTGATGGTGGGCGCCGTGCTGGGGCCGGCCTCCAACCTGGCGTTTGCCTGGCTGGCCTATTCCGGCCCGGACACAACCCATTTCGCCGTGGCCATGGCCATCGACAACTTCGCCAGCGGTTTCGCCGGTACGGCGCTGATCGCCTATATGTCCAGCCTGACCAGCATCGGATACACGGCAACCCAGTACGCGCTGCTGAGCTCGTTCTACGCGATGCCCGGCAAGGCGCTCAAGGGGCTCTCGGGGTGGTCGGTACAGGCGCTCGCACAAGGCCGGACGCTGCTGGAAGGCTACGCGCTGTTCTTCGTCGGTACCGCGCTGGTGGCGATCCCGGTGGTGATCCTGTGCGCCCTGCTGATCCTGCAGCAGCGTCGTCGCCAGGCCGCCAGCTCGACCTGATTGCCTGCCCGTCCGGTCTGCGGGATCATCGCCCCGACGCGCCGAGGGGGCGGTGCCTTGCGAACGGGGAAGCGAGCATGGCCGACGTTGTGCTGCGGGACCTGGACCCGCTGCTGCTGGAACGCATCAAACGCGTCGCGGTCGCCCGCGGCTGGACTCACGAACAGACCTGCGCCGCCTTGCTGGAGCAGGGCCTGTTCAGCAGTGAACTGGAGGTCCGCTCCGGCTTCGGCGATCCCGAAGTGGACGCACTCTCCGACGCCATCGCCGCCCTGCAGGCCCTGCCGGCAGGGCAGGGCTTCGATTAGCGGCCGCGCCGCAACGCTGTAGAGCCGAGCCCACGCGCGGCTGCCCGGTAGATCCACGCCATGCGTATATGGCGCCACCTCACGCCAGGTGGATCGCCCCCAGGATCCGCGGCCCCTTGGCCCCGGTCACGCTCGGCAGGTTGCCGGCCAGTCCCTCCATGGTCCGCTGCGCCAGCCACGCAAAACCCATCGCCTCCACGTATTCCGGGTCCAGCCCGTGTACCGCGCTGGACTCCACCTGCACTCCCGGCAGCCGCGCCGCCAGGCGCGTCATCAGCTGCCGGTTGCGTACCCCGCCGCCACAGACCAGCAGGCGCCGGGTCTGCGGCTGCTGCGTCAGCAGCGCATCGGCCACGGTTGCCACGGTCAGCTCCAGCAGGGTGGCCTGCACATCGGCGGCGGCGTACTGGCCTTCCCCCATGTGCGCCTCGGCCCAGGTCAGGTGGAACTGCTCGCGCCCGGTGCTCTTCGGCGGCGGCAGCGCGAACCACGGGTCCGAACGCCAGCCGGCAAGCAGGCCCTCGTCCACCGCGCCGCTGGCGGCGTAGGCGCCGTCGGCATCAAAGGTGCGGCCGGTATGGCGCTGGCACCAGGCATCCATCAACGCGTTGGCCGGGCCGGTATCGAAGCCACGCACCGCACCTTCGCGCGGGATCAGGGTCAGGTTGGCGATGCCGCCCAGGTTGAGCACCGCGCGGTCCTCATCGGCGGTGCCCAGCATGCCCAGGTGAAAGGCCGGCATCAGCGGTGCGCCATGGCCACCGGCTGCCAGGTCGCGGCGGCGGAAGTCGGACACCGTGGTGATTCCGGTCAGCTCGGCGATGCGGTTGCCGTCGCCCAGCTGCACGGTGAACGCCGGATCAGCCAGCGGGCGGTGGCGCACGGTCTGGCCGTGCGAGCCGATCGCGCGCACCTGGCTGCGGTCCACGCCGGCTTCGGCCAGCAGCTGGTTGGCCGACTCGGCGAAGTTGATCGCGATGCGCGCATCCAGCTCGCCGAGCTCCTCCAGCGAGTCCAGCGGGCCGCCTTCACCCAGCGCCACCAGCCGCGCACGCAGCACCGGCTCCCAGCGGGCGGTCAACCCGTGCACGAAGCGGCAGCCACCGTCGGCGGGAAACTGCACCAGCGCGGCATCGATGCCGTCGGCGCTGGTGCCCGACATCAGGCCAAGGTACAGGGGAGCGTCAGCGTCGGCAGGTGTGTTCATGGCAGGCATAAAAAAAGGACGCGGCAAGCTTGTGCTGCCGCGTCCTTCTTCGTCAACGAAGGGGCTCAGCCGCGCTTGCGGCCGGTTGCCTGCTTGTCCTTGGCGCTGGCAACCTCGGTGGCGGCCTCGTCGCGGCTGGTCGGTGCCGGGCTGGCATCGGCGTAGATCAGCTTCTCCATGCCCTGGATGCGGGCCATCGCCGGCGCGGTCTGCGCGCGGAAGGCGACCAGCTCGGCGCCCTTCAGCGGCTCCGGCGGCGGCATGGTCACGGTCAGCGGGTTGCGGTGCTCGCCGTTGACGCGGAATTCGTAGTGCAGGTGCGGGCCGGTGGCCAGGCCGGTCGAGCCGACGTAGCCGATCACCGTGCCCTGGGCCACGCGCTGGCCGGTCTTGATGTTCGCAAAGCGCGACATGTGCCCGTACAGGGTGGTATGGCCGCGGCCGTGATCGAGGATCACCACGTTGCCATAGCCGCGCTGCACGCCGGCGAACTGCACGCGGGCATCGCCGGCGGCCATGATCGGGGTGCCGGTGCGCGCGGCGTAGTCCACCCCCTTGTGCATGCGCATCTTGCCCAGCACCGGGTGCTTGCGCGCGCCGAAGGTCGAGCTCAGCCGCGCGAACGGAATCGGCATGCGGATGAAGCTCTTCTTCAACGAACGGCCGTTGATGTCGTAGTACTCGGCCTTGCCGTTGCGGTCGAAACGGAAGCCGGAATAGGTCTTGCCGCCGGTGGTGAAGGTCGCCGCCAGGATCTTGCTGGTGTCCACCTTCTCGCCTTCGCGCCAGGTTTCATCCATCACCACGCTGAAGCGGTCGCCCGGCTGCAGGTCCTTGGAGAAGTCGATGTCGTACTTGAAGATCTCGTCGGTCATCGTCGCGATCGCCGAGGGCGACAGCCCGGCCCGCCGGGCCGCGGCATACAGCGAACTGGTGATCTCGCCGCTGGTGACCACGGTGCGCGTGGAGGTCTCGCGTCGGGTCACCTTCTCCTTGATGTCATCGCCAACCAGGCTCAGTTCCACCCGGTTGTCGGCATCGCGGTCGAAACGGATGCTGCGCAGGTCGCCGGACAGCGGCATGTCGAAGGCTATCTCGGCACCGGGGCGCAGCTTGGTCAGCGCCTCGCGCGCCCCCGGGTGGTCCAGTACCCGGTGCAGGGTGGTGGCCGGAATGCCGGCCTTGTCGAACAGGTCGCTCAGGGTCTGGCCACGCTGCACGCGCAGCACCTGCCAGCTGTCGCCCGGCACCTGCTGCTGGCGGGCCATGGTCAGCGGCGGCAACGGCAGTGCCAGGCTGGTATGGCTGTCGGCAAAGGGGGCGTCGATGGTGTGCGAGAAGCCCGGCACGATCGTCGCCACCAGTGCGCCGATGGTGGCAAACAGGCTGGCATGCACCCAGTGGCGGCGGGTCCAGCGCTCATTGAAGGCCGCGGGAAGGTGTTGCCTGAGCTTCCGATGCAGGGCGTTGTCGTGCAGGACGTGGAGGCGTTCCTGGAAGCGCTGCTTGCGTGCGCGCCCTTGTTCGGAGTTGTGCATCGGCGGTTCTTTCCTTGCAGCCCGGGAGCGCGGGCCTGATCGCCGGTTACCATAGACACCTGATAAAAGCGCGTCAAACCCTTGTGCCCATTGGCTTTTGTGAAGCCAATCGGGTTAACTTTGCTTTAACACCCCACACAAGAATCGGCGTTGCCGGGAGTAGTCACGTGTCCTCGATTGAAGAAGCCCTTGCCCTGATCGGCCGCGGTGCCGACGAGATCCTCAAGCTCGAGGATCTGCGTGCGCGCCTGCAGGAAGGCCGCCCGCTACGGATCAAGGCCGGCTTCGACCCCACCGCCCCCGACCTGCACCTGGGCCATACGGTGCTGCTGAACAAGATGCGCCAGTTCCAGGACCTCGGCCACCAGGTCATTTTCCTGATCGGCGACTTCACCGGCATGATCGGCGACCCTTCCGGCAAGAGCCTGACCCGCAAGCCGCTCAGCCGCGACGATGTGCTGGCCAACGCCCGCACCTACGAGGAGCAGGTCTTCAAGGTGCTGGACCGCAGCCGTACCGAAGTCCGCTTCAACTCGGAGTGGTTCGGCAAGATGGGCGCGGCCGACATGATCCGTCTGGCCGGCCAGCACACCGTGGCGCGCATGCTCGAGCGCGACGATTTCGCCAAGCGCTATGCCGCCCAGCAGTCCATCGCCATCCATGAGTTCCTGTACCCGCTGGTGCAGGGCTACGACTCGGTGGCCCTGGAGGCCGACGTCGAACTCGGCGGCACCGACCAGAAGTTCAACCTGCTGATGGGCCGTGGCCTGCAGGAACACCACGGCCAGAAGCCGCAGGTGGTGCTGACCATGCCGCTGCTGGAAGGCCTGGACGGCGTCAACAAGATGTCCAAGTCGCTGGGCAACTACATTGGCATCAGCGAGCCGGCCATCGACATCGTCACCAAGACAATGAAGGTGGACGACACCCTGATGTGGCGCTGGATCGAGCTGCTGTCCTTCGACATCGGCCAGGCCGAGGCCGTGCAGCTGCGCGAGCAGGTGGCCAATGGCGGCCTGAACCCGCGCGTGGTCAAGCTGCGCCTGGCGCGTGAACTAGCCACCCGCTTCCATGACGCCGCGGCGGCCGAACAGGCGATCGCCGGTTGGGAAGCGGCGGTGACCGGGCAGGGCGACATCACCCAGCTGCCCCTGCAGGAGGTGGCGATTCCGGCCGAGGGCCTGCGCATCGCCGCGTTGCTGACCGCGGCCGGCCTGACTCCGAGCAACTCCGAAGCGAACCGCAAGCTCAAGGAGCGTGCGGTGAAGGTGGATGGCGAAGTGGTCGAAGACGGCCAGCAGGTGCTGCAGCCGGGCTTCGAAGGCCTGCTGCAGGTAGGCAAGCGCACCTTCGCCCGCGTACGCCTGATCGCTGGCTGACATCAAGGAAGGGCCGGCGCCAGCCGGCCCTTCCTTATGCTCTTGTAGAGCCAAGCCCACGCTCGGCTGCTCTTCACGGGTTCCTACCGCAGCGCGGCGCATGAACAGATGCAACATCCGGTGAAAAAAATCGCCACACCCCCTTCACAAATGATGGGAATGCGGACATACTTCTCCTCCCCCGTCGCAGGGGTCGCCACCAAGGGGCTTCAGCGACAACAGGGCGCCCACCACCGCCGAACGAGATGATCGAACGAAGGTGTTGACGGACTGAAAAAGTCTGGCATAATGGGCGGCTCGCTACGAAGGAAACTTCGCAGCACACGGGAACGGCGCTGAGGCCACTTCCCCGGATCTTTGAAAGTATGCGCAGGTATCTTGTGAAGGCGCCTGCAGGAAGGATGATTGTCCATCTTGCAGACGTTT